>JAYTXG010000278.1:0-5026 GCA_043743375.1 Sphingobacteriia bacterium | reverse complement strand
GCTTTTGCATAGTCCCAACCTTTATTATCCGGATCATTCTCTGGATGAACAGCAATTAAAGTAGGTACCCCAAACCCTCTTTTGTATTCTTCACGTACCTCAGTGCCAGGGCATTTTGGTGCAACCATTATTACCGTAATATCTTTGCGAATTTGCATTCCTTCCTCAACAATATTAAATCCGTGTGAATAAGACAGTATTGAATTTGGTTTCATCAAAGGCATGATAGCAGTTACAACAGCAGTGTGTTGTTTATCTGGAGTAAGATTAATCACTAAGTCGGCAGAAGAAATTAATTCTTCATAAGTACCAACTATAAAACCATTATCAGTAGCATTTTTCCATGAAGCCCTCTTTTGGTCTATTGCATCTTTACGAAGTGCGTAAACAATATCTAAACCAGAATCGCGCATATTAAGCCCCTGATTTAAACCTTGTGCACCGCACCCTACGATTACTATTTTTTTGCCTTTTAAAATATTTACGCCATCGGAAAAAGCAGATTGATTCATAAATTCGCATACACCCAATTGATTTAGTTGTTCGCGAAGTGATAATGAGTTGAAATAGTTCGACATCTTTTTATTTTTTATACATTATTTACATGGTAAAAATATCTCCTGCCTTATCTAAAAATTCATTTTCGATTAATTCATCTGCAGGTTCAACCGCTTCAAATTCTTTTAATTTTTCATGAAACCCTTTACTGGCTTTAATAATAGCCACTCTTGCACTTCGTACAAATTCTATTAATCCATAAGGAGCTAATACTTCTACAAGCTTATCTGTTTCTTCTCTATGACCTGTTGTTTCAAAAATGGTGTAATCTTTTCTTATTACAACTGCCCTTGCACCACATTGTCTGAGTAACCTTTCTACTTGCAATTTTTCTGCCACTTCATCGGTAGATACTTTATACAATGCCATTTCTTGCCAAATAATTTCATCATTGGTATTGTAATAAGCTTTTAATACTTCAACTTGCTTTTCAATTTGCCTACATAGTTTTCTAACAACATCAATAGTTTCATTTATTACAATAGTAAAACGGTGTATGCTTTCTACTTCAGATGGAGACACATTTAAGCTTTCAATATTAATTTTTCTTCTAGAAAAAATAATAGCTATTCTATTTAATAATCCAACCTGATTTTCAGTATAAACTGTTATCGTATATTCTGCTTTCATTCAGTTTTATTTTAATCGAATTTCAGAAACACTACATCCCTGTGGTACCATTGGAAATACATTATTTTCTTTACCTACCAATACTTCTAATAGATAAGATCCATCATGATCGAGCATTGTTTTTAGCGCAGTTTTTAATAAGGTTCTATCGTCTACTTTAATTCCTGCAATACCATACGCTTTTGCTAGTTGAACATAATCGGGACTCTTAATATCTACAAATGAATAACGCTTGTCATTAAATAGCTGCTGCCACTGGCGTACCATTCCCAAGAATCGATTATTTAGAATCAATATTTTTACATTTAACGCTGTTTGCATGATAGTACCCATTTCTTGCAAAGTCATTTGAAAACCGCCATCTCCAATTACAGCAACAACGGTTCTGTCCATTGCTCCAAATTTTGCTCCAATGGCTGCAGGCAATGCAAATCCCATTGTTCCTAATCCACCAGATGTAACATTACTTTTTGATTGATTGAATTTTGCATAACGGCAGGTTACCATTTGATGTTGTCCAACATCGGTAACAATAATTGCGTCACCATTGGTTAGCTCATTTAATAAATTAATTACTTCGCCCATGGTTAATTCACCAGACATTGGATGCAATTCATCATTAATTACAATTTCATTTTCTTGCTTAGCGTATTCATTAAATTTTGCCAACCACTCTTCATGTTTTTTAGCTTCAATTAATTTAGTAAGCATTGGCAAAGTTTCCTTACAATCACCCCAAACAGGAACATCTGCCTTTACGTTTTTATCAATCTCAGAAGGATCAATATCTAAATGAATTACTTTAGCTTGTTTAGCATATTTATCTAATCTACCAGTAACACGATCATCAAAACGCATCCCAATAGCAATTAAAACATCACATTCATTAGTAAGTACATTGGGACCATAATTTCCATGCATTCCAAGCATACCAACGTTTTGAGGATGATCGGTTGGTAACGCACTTAAACCAAGGATAGTCCATGCAGCAGGCAAACCTCCCTTTTCAATAAATGCAATGAATTCTTTTTCTGCGCCACCAAGTAGTATACCTTGTCCGAAAATTACGAATGGTTTTTTTGCTTTATTAATCAGTAGAGCTGCTTGCTCAATATATTCTTTACGAATAATTGGTTTTGGCCTATAGCTTCTTATATGTTTACATTTAGTGTAGCCTTCATAATTAAAATGTTGAATTTGAGCATTCTTCGTAATATCAATTAATACTGGTCCGGGCCTTCCAGTACAGGCAATAAAAAAAGCTTTTGCCAACACATGAGGTATTTCAGTAGCGTCTGTAATCTGATAATTCCACTTTGTGATTGGAGTAGTGATATTAATTATATCTGTTTCCTGAAATGCATCTGTTCCTAATAAATGAGCATAAACCTGGCCAGTAAAACAAACCAACGGTGTACTATCTATCATAGCATCTGCTAAACCAGTTACTAAATTAGTAGCACCCGGTCCGCTAGTTGCAAATACAACACCAACTTTTCCACTAGTTCGCGCATACCCTTGTGCAGCATGTATTGCACCTTGCTCATGACGAACCAAAATATGTTTTAATTGATCATTATAATCATACAATGCATCATAGATAGGCATGATAGCTCCACCCGGATAACCAAATATAGTTTCAATACCTTCTGCAATACAAGCTTCTAATAATGCTTGGGACCCCGATAGTTCTTTCGACTTCACATATTGTGAAATGTTTTCACTATCAACTAATTTTTGTTCTTCAATAACTGTATCCATAAAATTAATTTATCAATTCAATTAATTACGTTCAAGCAATGCATCTGTTACACATCCTTCTGCTGCAGTTGTAGTGCGTTGTGCATACTTAAACAGTAAACCTTTCTTTGCATTCAATGCAGGTTTCTTCCAAGCAGCTCGCCTTTTGGTAATTTCTTCATCCGTTACCTTAAGCGTCATCATTCTTTTCACAGCATCAAGTACAATCACATCATCATCATGTACCATTGCTATCAATCCACCATCATAAGCTTCGGGTGTTATATGCCCTACAACAAAACCATGAGTTCCGCCGCTAAATCTTCCATCGGTAATTAATGCAACAGATTTTCCTAAACCTGCTCCAATTATTGCTGATGTTGGCTTCAGCATTTCAGGCATACCCGGTCCGCCACGAGGCCCCACATACCTTATCACCACTACATCTCCTGCCTTTACCCTTCCGTTTTGAATGCCAGCTATTAATTCATGCTCTCCGTCAAACACACGTGCAGGTCCTTCAAAAAATTCACCTTCTTTGCCAGTAATTTTTGCTACACTTCCTTTTTCTGCAAGGTTTCCGTATAATATTTGTAGATGGCCTGTTGCTTTAATAGGAGCATTTAAAGGATAAATCACTTGCTGATGTTTAAATTCTATATCAGGCACAGTAGCTAAATTTTCTGCAACTGTTTTGCCCGTAACTGTTAAACAATCTCCATGTAACAATCCATGTTTTAATAAATATTTCATTATCACTGGCACGCCACCCATTTTATATACATCTTCCATTAAATATTTACCGCTGGGTTTTAAATCAGCAAGAACAGGCACTTTGTTGCTGATGCGCTGAATATCATCTTGTGTCCAAGAAATATCAATACTCCATGCCATAGCAATTAAATGCAAAACCGCATTGGTTGAGCCACCTAGAACCATAATGAGCGTTACTGCATTTTCAAATGCTTTGCGCGTCATGATATCAGAAGGCTTGATGTTTTTTTCTAATAATAGTTTGATGGCTACACCAGCGCGCTTGCATTCATCTTTTTTATCATCACTCAATGCAGGGTTTGAAGATGAATAAGGTAAACTCATTCCCATTGCTTCAATTGCACTAGCCATTGTGTTAGCTGTGTACATTCCTCCACATGCACCTGCCCCCGGACAAGCATGCTTTATAATTCCTTTAAAATCTGCTTCACTAAGTTCACCTGCAATTTTTTTACCCAATGCTTCAAATGCTGATACAATATTTAGCTCTTCGCCTTTATAATTACCAGGCGCTATAGTTCCGCCATACACCATAATAGAAGGACGGTTTAAACGGCCCATGGCTATTATTGAACCAGGCATATTTTTATCGCAGCCCGGTACTGCAATGATACCGTCGTAATAATGAGCGCCGCAAACTGCCTCAATACTGTCTGCAATCAAATCACGACTCACCAATGAATACCTCATACCGTCAGTTCCATTACTGATACCATCACTCACACCGATAGTATTAAACACTAAACCCACCATTTCATTTGCCCACACACTTTCTTTAACAATTTGTGCAAGGCCGTTGAGGTGCATATTACAAGTGTTTCCATCATAACCCATGCTACAAATACCAATCTGAGGCTTCGTCAAATCATCTTCCGTTAAACCAATACCATATAACATTGCTTGTGCAGCAGGCTGTGTTGGATCTTGTGTGATGGTTTTGCTGTATTTATTTAATTCCATTATTTACTTTATTTTTTTCATAAACCAGTTCAATGTATTTATGCTGAATAATTGCTCCTAACGAATTTCCCCAATTTGATGGAAATACAGTATCATCAATAGATTCCCATCCAATTACTTCTGCAGCAGTGCCACAAAAAAAAGCAGCATCCGCTTGCATTAAATGTTGCAATGTATAAGTTCCTTCAACAACTGGAATATGTAATTCTTCACAAATTTCAATCACTGTAGCTCTTGTAATTCCTGCTAAAATATGTCCTAATTCTGGAGTATGTAAAACACCATCTTTTTCAAAGAAAACATTTGCTCCTGGTCCCTCAGCAATATGATCATGCATATCTAAAAGTAATGCTTCATCAAAGTT
>JAYTXG010000277.1:0-1655 GCA_043743375.1 Sphingobacteriia bacterium | reverse complement strand
AAAAGTTTTCACATTAATATGGGTAACAATTTTAATTAAATGTGTTGCTTCCATTTTTATAGAATTAGGTAATGATGAAGTGTATTATTGGACCTATGCCTTACAACTCGATTGGAATAATTTTGATCATCCTCCAATAATTGGCTTATTAATACGATTAACTACTTTAAATCTTTTGTGGGCGAGTGCATTATCATTGCGACTTGGTAGTATTCTTGGTGCTGCAATTTCTACTTGGTTTATTTTTAAATTGGGCAAATTACTTGATAGCGATAGAGTAGGTTGGTTTGCTGCTTTAATTTATACGGCATGTATATATACTGGATTTATCGCAGGCTTTTTTATTTTACCAGATTCGCCTCAAATGCCATTTTGGACAGGCGCTTTGTATATTATGGGTCACTTAATATTGAAGAGGGCCGATCAAAATAACATAGTTGTGTGGGTTTTACTAGGTATTTTGATTGGATTAGCGACTTTATGTAAAGTACACGGACTTTATTTGTGGGCCGGATTTGGGTTGTTCATTTTAATGAGAAGAATTAATTGGTTAACTAACTGGAGAATTTATTTCGCTGCTTTTATAACTCTATGCTTTACAATTCCTATTATCTATTGGAATTATAAAAACGATTTTATTACCTACAAATTTCATTCGGAAAGAGTATCTCACACAGGTATTCAATGGAATTCATTTGCAAGAGAAATTGGAGGTGAGGTTGCTTACCAAAACCCTATATTATTTGTTTTATTTATTTTTTCTGTAGTTGCACTATTATCTAATAAAATTAAATTTAAACAAAAAGGAATTTCTATTTGGCTTTTTTGTATGAGTGTGCCGATGATGTTAATATTTTGGAGTATTTCTTTGTTTAACCCTACTTTGCCACATTGGTCAGGTCCCGCGTATATTCCATTATTTTTAATTGCTGCTATTTATCTCGAACAAACTACTGCTAAAATATTTCCAATTTGGTTAAAAATTTCAATTGGATTTATAGTATTTGCATTAATTGCAGGAGTTGCTATTATTCAATTTTCTCCCAGAAATTATGGAAGTCAAGATTTACAAAACTATGGAGAGTATTGTCCAACTTTAGATTTATCTGGATGGAAAGATTTTGGGGTTCAATTCAATAAAATTGCAAAAGATGATATTGATGCAAAAGTAATGAAATCTCGGCCGGTAATAATTGCTAACCAATGGTTTCCTGCTGGGCATATTGAGTTTTATGTGAGTGGCCTTAGCGGAATACCATTAATCGGAGTAGGCTCTTTAAAAGATTTGCATAAATTTATTTGGCTCAATAAAGACCGAAAAAAATTAGCAATTGGTGACGATGCATATTGCATAGTTCCTTCCAATCTTCCATTAGATGTTCAAAAAACATACGGTGCATACTTTTCGGAAATTAAATTGCCACAAATTGTTAATCAATTTAGAAGTGGGAGTGTAGTACGATTTTTTTATATTTATCGATTGAAGGGCTGTATAAAAATACCCGATGAAATAATAGTTAATTGATTTTTTATTTTTTTGTTGAATCAATAATCGGTTTTACTACTTTAATAATTTCTTTTTTTGTACCAAATAATTTTTCAAAATCTTGACGATAAGAGATACTAGCACCTTGTCTATTTATTCTTCCATAACT
>JAYTXG010000276.1:0-7041 GCA_043743375.1 Sphingobacteriia bacterium | reverse complement strand
AATGGTTAATTTGATCGAAAATTTTTTACATGCTGCACTGATGCGTTTATTTAACAAGTTATCCACTACATCTGCAATATGGATATGAATAAATTTATCTTTCGATAAAAATTCAATTAATTTGGTTACATCATTTCGATCATCGTTTGTATCAATATAATTGACCTTATAATTTTGCTCTTTGAGGTATGCCTCATAAAATTTCATGCCGGAGCGATGTAGCACTATTTTTTGTTGATGGAAATTATACTGTCGAAAAAAATGGAATTCTTCTACTAAATACACGGCCCTTGCTTTTTGCAATGCAGGATGATTCTTAAACAACTGATTAGGGAAAACTAAAACCACTTCATTCATCATACGGATTCAAACAATTTAATATCAATTATGTTTAATCAATTCATTAATTTACCGACATGGCAATTTACAGTACCTCAGAAATCGAATCATGGGAACGCTTTTACCGAGCTAACTTTATCAATAGTCTTACCGGTTTTAAGTCTGTAAACCTTATTGGCACTGTAAATAAGCAGGGGCAAACTAACCTAGGTATTTTTAGCAGTATTGTGCATATTGGTTCTAATCCAGCACTGGTTGGATATATCAATCGTCCTGTAAAAGCAGCACCACACTCGCTAGCTAACATTCAGGCAACAAAAATTTATACTATAAATCATATAAATTCTTCCTTTGTACAGAAGGCCCATCAAACAAGTGCTAATTATGAAGCTGAAATAAGTGAATTTGCAGAAGTAGGATTAACTCCCGATTTTCAGGAAAATATTTCTGCACCTTTTGTAAAAGAAAGTAATATTAAATATGCTTTGTCGCTGCAACAAATTATTCCCATAGATTTAAACGATACCTTTCTTGTTATAGGGAAAATTATTTTTATTCAAATTAACAATGACATTGTTACTGAGGATGGTTTTCTTCAACTTGATAAAGCAGGCTCTATTTGTAGCAATGGCAATGACGGATACTATTCAACACAATTAATTAATAGATATTCTTATGCAAAGCCTAATATTCAACCACAAAAAATAAGTTAGTATGGCATCATCAATATTTTTATCTGCCCACTGGGAGTATCTCGCAATGTTTAATTATGAGGTAGATACCTCAATATTAATACCACATTTGCCGCCTTACACCGAACTCGATTTGTATAATGGAAAAGCGATAGTGAGTGTGGTTGGGTTTTTATTTAATAATACCAGTGTTATGGGCATCAAGTGGCCTGGATTTATAAATTTTGAAGAAGTAAATCTACGTTACTATATTAAATATTTTGATGGTAAAAAATGGAGAAGAGGTGTTGGCTTTATTTCAGAGATAGTACCACAGTTTTTAGTGGCAGGTATGGCCAATCTTTTTTATAATGAACACTACACCACTGCCGAAATGCACCATAATATCAGTCATTCAAACGAACAACTAAAAGTAGAATATAGATGGAAAAAGAAAAATCAGCAATGGAACTCCATGTGGATAAAAGCTGATACGGTGTTGCAGAATATAGCACCAGATTCGGCAGAAGAATTTATTTTTGAACATTACTACGGATATAATAAATTAAATAGCAAAACAACCATAGAGTATTCTTTGGAACATCCACGATGGCAGGTTTATCCGGTTAAAGAATATAAACTTAACTGCGATGTTGAAAAAATTTATGGAGCCTCTTTTGTTCCTTTTATTGAAAATGTACAACCAGTTTCTGTATTTCTTGCCAAAGGCTCAGAAGTGAAAGTGAAAACTCCAAAAAAAATAAAAAAGCTTGTTTAGTAAATAGACAATAATGGTACATAAATTTCTCTACTTTATTAAATAGTAATACTTTTTTTAAAACCTTCTTGTTTTGCTTAACTTTAATGCTGTTGAACGGAAGAGATGGGAATTACTTTATAACCCCTCAGCGCAGCTTTTGGTGAATAAAAGATATACAAAAAAATTATGTCCTCTAAATACCTCATTAAGAATGTAACAATTGTAAATGAAGGACTCATTATTATAAATGACATTCTCTTTCACAACAACCTTATTCAAAAAATTGGCAACATAAAAGTAGAACCCGAATTCAAAGTAATAGACGGAACAGGGAAACATTTATTTCCAGGAATAATTGACGGTCAAGTTCATTTTCGTGAACCAGGTTTAACACACAAAGGCGACCTATATTCTGAAAGTAAAGCAGCAATAGCTGGTGGAGTAACTTCTTTTATTGATATGCCTAATACAATTCCTAACGTATTAACGCTTCAAACGCTTAGCAACAAATACGAACTTGCATCAAAAAATTCATTAGCAAATTATTCCTTCTTTTTGGGTGTAAATGCCGATAATATTGATGAAATAATTAAAACAGACACTTCAAAACTAATTGGCATTTCCGATGATGGATTATATTTTACCAAAAAAGGGAATTTGCTTGCAGATAATCCCGCAATAATGGAAAAACTATTTGCTAACTGCAAATCAATTATTGCCATTCATTCTGAAAATGAACAGATAGTTGAAGAAAATGAAACCATTTATAGAGAACAATATGGCGACCATGTACCAATTAAGTTTCATCCATTAATTAGAAGCGAAAAAGCTTGTTTTGAATCAACTAAGCAAGCAATTGATTTAGCAAATAAATATAATGCACGATTACACATTTTGCACCTATCAACGGAAGCAGAAACTCATTTATTCCGAAATGATATTCCGTTGAAAGAAAAAAACATTACTACTGAGGTATCAATTCATCATCTTTGGTTTTCTGACAAAGACTATCGTTGTTTAGGTAATTTGATAAAGTGGAACCCTTCTATAAAATCAGAAAAGGATAAAAAAGGGCTTTTAAATGCACTGCTAAACGATAGAATTGATATAATAACCACAGACCATGCCCCACACACATTGGAAGAAAAACAAAAACCGTATTTTCAATCAATGTCAGGAGCTCCAATGGTACAACATTCTTTAAATTGTATGTTGGCGTTTTACAAACAAGGGCTCATTTCTTTAGTAAAAATTGTAGAGAAAATGTGTCACAATCCAGCCACACTATACCGTATAGAAAAAAGAGGTTTTATCAAAGAAGGCTATTATGCAGACCTAATTTTGGTTGATTTAAATTCAAGATATACTGTAACAAAAGAAAATATTTTATACAAATGTGCTTGGTCTCCATTGGAAGGAACAAGTTTTCAAAGCCAAGTAATAAACACATTTGTTAATGGTAATTTGGTATATGATGATGGATGTTTTAATGAAAAGATAAAAGGACTGGCATTAACAATCAAAGCAGACTAGAAGGTAAAGCGAACCTATGTTCAAAAACAGAAAATTAGTAATTGCAACAAAACACCAAAAAGAAAAAGTAATTGCCCCACTTTTAGAAAAAGCTTTGGGTGTTTCCTGCTTTGTAAATGAAAATTTTGATACAGATATTTTAGGCACTTTCACTGGTGAGATAGAAAGAGAACTTGATCCCCTAGCAACAGCTCGACAAAAATGTTTGCAGGCAATGGAATTAAATAATTGCGATTTAGGTGTTGCAAGTGAGGGATCCTTTGGGCCACACCCATCAATGTTTTTCATCAGTGCTGATGATGAGTTGTTAATTTTTATTGACAAGAAAAATAATGTAGAAATAATTGTACGCGAAATAAATACAGAAACTAATTTTAATGGTAAAGAGATTAAAACTGAAACAGCTCTTTTAGAATTTGCTGATTTAGTAAAATTCCCGTCTCATGCTCTAATCCTTCGCAAAGCAAAAACGGAAAATAATAATATTATTAAAGGAATCACTGATGTAAATAAATTAAAAGAAGTATTTAAAAAACTAGTTAACGAATTTAATACCGTTTATGCAGAAACCGATATGAGGGCATTGTATAATCCTACTCGTATGAAAATAATTGAAGCTGCAACAAAAAAATTAATCAACAAAATAAATGCTACTTGTCCTCAGTGTAATATGCCGGGTTTCGGAATTACCCATGTAAAAAAAGGGTTAATATGTAGTTTATGCGATTCTCCTACCAATTCAACATTAAGCTATGTTTACGTTTGCCAGCATTGCAAATACACTAAAGAAGAAATGTATCCGCATAAAAAAATAGTTGAAGATCCTATGTATTGTGATTTTTGTAATCCTTAAAATTCAGTAGCCTTATTTCTTATTCAATAATGTAATTTTCATTATATCAGCTACTTTTTCAGCCCATTTCAAATGAGTTTGCCCTGAATAATGTAAACAATCACTGGTATGTGATTGCAAATCATTTTTTTCTTCCCTTGTTTCGTCAGTAATATTGATGTAGTGTGCTTTCATTTTCTTTGAAATTCTATTGCAAACTTCATTAAATTCATCAATCTCTTTGCTAATCTTTTGAATATCTTTTCCATTTGCAAAAGGAGTAAAGCTCCAATCTGGAATTGATAAAACGATTACTCTATTTGGTTTGTTTGACGCAAAATGTATTGCTTTAGTTATTAAAAAATTAAAATCATTTTCAAAATCGGTAATCGACAAACCTTTGTACTGATTGTTAACTCCAATCAATAATGTTATGAAATCATATTCTTCATTAAGCGTTGTATGCAAAATTTGTTCAGCTAATTCAGTACTTGTGAACCCAGTTTTTGCAACTATCTCTGGTGCCTGAAAATGGAATTTTTCTTTTCGCATTAGCTGAACCACTTTATAGGGGAAACTTTCGTAAATAGGAACTAATTCACCTATAGTGTATGAATCTCCCAATGCTAAATAACTATTATGATGGACCATCTTAAAAATTGGTATTTAAGATTTCATAAAAACGATACACATCTTCAAAGCTGCAATACAATGGGGCAGGGGCTACTCTAATTACACCAGGTTCTCTGTAATCTACTATAATTCCACTTTCAATTAATTTAGTATGAATTTCTTTTCCCTTTTCTTTAAAATACAACGATAATTGACTGCCTCTTTGCAATGGATCAGCTGGAGTAATAATTTCAAAATCTATATTCCTTAGTTGATTTAAAAGGTATTCTAAATATGCAGTTAATTGAATACTTTTTTTTCGCAAATTATCTATTCCTGCTTCATCTAATATTGCTAATGAAGCTTTTAAAGCTGTTGTATTAAAAATAGGGGACGTGCTTAAACTCCAACTGCTTGCATTGGCTTTGGGAACAAATCCCTTTTCCATTTTAAATCTTTCTTTTTCTTCATTACCCCACCAGCCTGCTAAACGTGGCGTATTTATATTACTGCTATGTTTTTCATGAATAAATGCTCCACCAACTGCACCCGGACCAGCATTTAAATATTTATAACTACACCATGCAGCAAAATCTACATTCCATTCGTGTAATTGAAGTGGAATATTTCCTACAACATGCGCCAAATCAAACCCAGCAATAGCGCCTACTTCATGTATTTTTTGGGTAATGGTTTTAAGATCAAAAAACTGACCAGTATAATAATTTATACCACCAAATAATACCATTGCTAATGAATCTTTATTGTCTTCAATAATTTGTATGATATCATTGGTGTGCAATATTTTTTCGCCTTTTTTAGGGGCTATTTCAATAATTGCATCTGCTGGTTTTAAATTAAAATGTTTTACAAAAGTTTCAACTGCATATTGATCTGAAGGGAATGCACCTTCTTCCATAATAATTTTAAACCGCTCTTTTGTTGGATGATAAAAACTCATCATTAATAAATGTAAATTCACTGTTAATGCATTCATAACAGTGATTTCATTTTCTTTTGCACCAACAATATTAGCCAATGAATTCCTTAATGAATCTGGATAAGTTAACCAAGGATTCTTGCCTCCAAAATAGCCTCCAACAGCCATTTCTCTCCAAGTATTTAACTCTGTTTGAATGCATTGCTCCACTGTTTTCGGTTGTAAACCCAACGAATTTCCACAAAAGTATATCACATCTTTCCCACCATGTTGAGGAAAATAAAATTGCTCCTTAAAATTTCGTAAAGGGTCATTTTTATCAGCTTTTAATGCATAGTCTATTCCAATTTCAAACGGCATATTAATCATTTGTTGCAAGTTAATTCCTTTCAACTGAAACACGGTATTGCTATTCCAAAAGTTTAAAAAATGAATTTTTACTTGATCTACTCTTTTTTATCAATGAATCTAGTATATTCATTGTTTCAAAAATACTAATTATGAGATACCTATTCCTGTTTTACATTTTTCTAGTAAGTTTTAAAATTGAAGCGCAACAAAACTCAAACCCTAAAGCCAATTATGCTTTAGCTGCCCGCTTTGCTCCTAAAAAAGTGGAGAAAATGATTTTTAGCCTTAATGTTGATCCGCATTGGCTAAAAAAATCTGATCGCTTCTGGTATATGTATGAAACTAGTGAAGGTAAAAAATGGTATTTAGTAGATGCAGTAAAGGGAGAGAAGAAATTGTTATTTGATCATGCCACTCTTGCTGCAAAATTAACTCGAATTACAGATGACCCAATGGATGCCCAACACTTGAATATTGATAGTATGCGTTTCATAAAAGATGAAAATTGGATACATTTTGAAGTAAAAAGTACCAAGGATGAGGATAAAAAAGATACAACTACTAAAAAAGAAAATACAACTGTAATAAAAGAAAAGAAAATATTTTTCTTTGAGTATAATATTATTACTGGAGAATTGAATCAACTCAATGATTTTAAAAAACCCAAACGAAGACCAATATGGGCAAGTCTTTCGCCAGACAGCAATATCGTAATATTTGGCAAAAATAATAACCTCTATTGGATGGATAAAGCTAATTATCAAAAAGCTTTAGTTAATGAAAAAGACAGTTCCATAGTAGAAATGCAACTTACAAAAGATGGGATAGAGAATTTTAGTTATCATAGTAATGGAAATGGTGAAACCAATGTTGATTTGGAAAAAAATAAAGGAATTAGACGACCTACATTTGTTTTATGGTCGCCCGATTCAAAACATTTTGTAATTGATCTTACGGATAATAGAAAAGTAAAAGACCTTTGGGTAATCAATAGTATTGCTGA
>JAYTXG010000275.1:0-5569 GCA_043743375.1 Sphingobacteriia bacterium | reverse complement strand
TATCCAAATATCCTTCGTAAAAACAGGACTTCTGTGGCGGTTTTAACCGGAACAGAGTCAACACTAGAATTAGCTGCATTGGCAGATGATGCAATGTTGTTTTTTGGATTAGGATGTAGAAATATTACTCAGCTTTTTGTACCAGAAAATTATGATTTTATTCCTTTCTTAAACGCATTAAAAAAGTATGAAGGATTAATGGAATACCATAAATACAAAAACAATTTCGACTACCATTTAGCACTTCTAATAATGGGTGGAAAATATTATATGAATAACGAAACAGTAATATTAACGGAAAATAGTTCTCCTTTTTCACCTGTTAGTCAGATTCATTATCAATTTTACCAAAAAAAGGAGGATCTAGAGATAATCTTCCAAAACAATGAATCAATACAATGCATTGTTGGGCATGACTATATACCTTTTGGAGAAGCTCAAAAACCAAGTTTGGGGCAATATGCTGATGGAGTTGATACGCTTGAGTTCTTATTAAACCTTTCCAGTTGACATTTTTATTAACAAAATGTTCTTTTGACATAATAAAAAACGAAAAATTTGTTAAAAGGTGGTAGTGGTAAAACTCAAAGTGAACAGATTCGTTTATTTGTTATTGGAAAGGCATGAAATTTGATTAATATTACTTTAAATAAAATAGAATTATGAATTGGAAAAATGGTTTTGCAATTGTAGCCATCAGTGCCACTACAGCAATAGTTAGTATGTGGGGCTATGGTAAATTTGCAGAAAATCAACAAGCAGGTTTACAAGAATCGGGTAAACTGCCAGTAAACTATGCAGGATTTTTTGGAAACAACCAAAGTGCTGGTCCAGTAGATTTTACTGCAGCAGCAACTAGTGCAACACCAGCGGTTGTTCATATAAAAACTCGCACAAAATCAAAACAAGTGAGCAACAATCAACAACGCCAAAAAAATCCATTCTCCGATTTTTTTGGAGATGATTTTGGTGATGTTTTTGGAGGTGGGCCAAGAGTGCAACCAGAACAAAGAGCTAGTGGTAGTGGCGTAATGATAACTGAAGATGGATATATTGTTACCAACAACCATGTAATTGATGGATCAGATGAAATTAATGTAACACTAGCGAATAAAAAATCATACAAAGCAACCCTAGTTGGTCAAGACCCTAACAGTGATATAGCAGTTATTAAGATTGAGGGTAAAGGATTCCCTTATATGGTTTATGGCAATAGTGACGAAGCAAAATTAGGACAGTGGGTAATGGCTATCGGCTATCCATTTAATTTAGATGTAACAGTAACTGCGGGCATAATTAGTGCAAAATCAAGGTCAATTGGAATTAATGACCGCCAAGGTGCTAGTCCTGTTGAATCTTTTATTCAAACAGATGCAGCTGTTAATCCAGGAAATAGTGGTGGTGCATTAATTAATACCAACGGAGAATTAGTAGGAATTAATTCTGCTATAGCATCGCCTACAGGATCGTATGCGGGTTACTCATACGCTATACCAGTTAATATAGTAAAAAAAGTAGTAACTGATATCGTAAAATTCGGAACAGTTCAAAGAGCATTTATTGGAATTAGTTATCCAAAAGATAATTTGAGCGATGAAGAAAAGAGAGACTTAGAAAAGGAATTGGGAACTTCCTTTAAAGAAGGTGAAGGCGTATTTGTTTCAAGTGTGCCTGAAGGTGGTGCTGCCTCTATAGCTGGTTTAAAAAAAGGTGATCTTTTAACTAAAATAAATGGAACAAAAATTACGAGTGGTGCTGAGTTGCAAGAGCAAGTTGCGAGATACAAACCAGGTGATAAAATAACCGTTTCATTTATACGTGCTGGAAAAGAAACTATTGCAAATATTACGCTTAAGAACAAAGCAGGTAATACAGATATCGTTAAAAATAGCAATCCCGTGGATAAGCTCGGGGGTGAACTTATAAATTTAGATAAAAAAATAGCTGCTGCAAATGAAGTTAAAGGTGGTGTAATGGTTAAGAAAGTAGGAACAGGATTATTGAGTAAAAGCAGAATGGAAGACGGCTTTGTAATTACTGCAATTAACGGAAAAGAAATTACCAGTTTAGATGAACTAAAAGAAGCGATTGGAGTAATTAAAAATGGCAATATTCGTTTAGATGGTTTTTATCCTGGATTTGAAGGAAGGTATACTTATCCACTAAAAATGACAGAAGAGTAATTTTACATTTTATAAAATTATATCAAAAAGTTGCTTCAAAATATCGGGGCAACTTTTTTTATTTTACTACTTTTTCATAAACAATAAATTCACCAGCCTGCAATTCAAAATTGCTTTTTGTATTAAATTCAAATTCTAAATTAGAAAAAATATTTTTAAATTTCCCATTTAACCATTCGTGGTGAACATGAATTACTAGTTGATTTTTTAAAGACACGTTTAACAATACAAGTACAATATTATCATCACTTCGTCTCAAAAACGCCATTAATTCGTTATCATGATCGGAAGGCAAAATGAAAGATTCCCCTATTGAGATAGCCTCATTACTTTTTCTTAACTGTGCCAATGTTTTATAAAATTCATGTAAAGGAATTGGATCTTTCCATTCAATTAAATCTTTATCAAAAAACAACAAACGTTTTTCATTACTTGTTTCTTGTCCACTATATATTAATGGCATTCCATGCCAAGTGAAACAAAATACAGCCCATGCTTTTGCAGTAAAGCCATATTTTTCATATTCAGTTCCATTCCAACTATTTTCATCGTGATTAGAAGTAAAGAATAATTTGATTGCATCCTTAGGATATTGAGAATATGCATGAAGTACATTTCTAATTTCATGCAAACTCGAATGATTTTTTTGATACCCTTCCGTTTCATGCATCCACCACCAAGCATAAGTTGCATCAAATACATGATGATAATCTACTACCTCACATTCCGCTAACCAAAACAACGGCTTAATTAATTCACAACTTACTCTTGCTTGTTGCCAAAAATCCAGTGGAACTAAATGCGCCATATCACACCTAAATCCATCAATATCACATTCGTATATCCAAAACCGCATAGCATTAATAAGTTCTATACGCATGTTTAGTTCTTCAAAATTCAAATCAATTACATCATGCCATCCATTTCGTTCTGTAAACTCACCTGCTTCATTTTTAATATACCAATCAGGATGTTCAATGGTCCAATGATGATCCCATCCTGTATGATTAGCTACCCAATCAATAATAACTTTAAATCCGAACTGATGCGCTTGATTAACTAATTGCTTAAAATCTTCAACTGTGCCAAACTCTGGATTGATTAATGTAAAACTGCTACAGGCATAGTAGCTTCCTAAAGAACCTTGCCTAACTTCTTTACTAATTGGAGTAATAGGCATGAACCATAATATGGTCACACCCATTTCTTTTAGCCTAGGAAGATGCTTTTGAAATGCTTTAAAAGTTCCTTCAGGTGTGTATTGACGAATATTTACTTCATACATGGTTGCCGAATGGGCCCATGTAGTTTTTTTAAATGATGTTTCCATTGATTGCAACTATATCTTAAACAGGAAGATAGTTATTTATCTTTTTATAAATGAAAAACACCAACTCAAGGTAACTACAACTAATGCGCCAGCTACGTTTAGCCAGAGAAACCCTAGTCCAATTATTTGGTATTTATCGAGCAGAAATAGTGTAATAACAATTATTTCTCCAATAACCGCTGCCCAAAACACTGCATTACTTTTAATTTTTTTGAGGTAGAATGCTACTAAAAATATTCCGAGAATAACTCCGTAAAATAATGAGCCTAATACATTCACCGCTTCAATTAAACTTCCCATACCAGTAGCAAATTCGGCGGTTATGATGCAAAAAACGCCCCAACCAAAAGTATAGTACTTAGAAATCTTATATTCTTGCTCATCGCGTAAATCATTAGAAACAGAAACGTCTGTTTTTTTAAATCGCTGATGAAAGTCTATCATAGTGCAAGAAGCCAAAGAATTTAATGCTGCGGCTATGGAGCCCCAAGCTGCAAGAAAAATAATGGCAATTAATAATCCAACTAATCCTTTGGGTAAAAAATCTACAACAAAGCGCAAGAAAATATAATTGGTATCATTTGTGTCACTATCGGGAACAGCTTTTTTTAATACTGTTTTATATTCTGCTTTAATTTCATTTAATTCTTTAGAGCCCTGCGAGATACTATCTTTATATTGTTGAGTTTTATTGTTTACAAATAACTGGCTATTTATTTTTTGATTAATCTGTTTTTTATCGAACCTATATTTAATTGCAATTAAAGCATCTTTGTAAGGAGTTTGCAACGCTTTAGTTTCAACTGCTTTATTAAAAAAAACAGGAGCAGGATTAAATTGATAAAAAGTAAACAACATTGCTCCTAAAAGTAAAATGAAGAACTGCATTGGCACTTTAACAAGGCCATTCATCAATAGACCTACTCTACTCTCGGTAGTATCTTTGGCAGTAAGATATCTTCCTACTTGTGATTGGTCTGTTCCAAAATAAGAAAGGGCCAAAAAGAAACCTCCAATTACGCCACTAATAATATTATACCGATCCTTCCAATCAAAACCATTGTGATTAAACCCTGTTGTAATTACATTTAGTTTTCCGGAAGCACCGCTAATGGCTAAAGCATCAGAAAAACCAATATTAGCAGGCAATTGATGTACAATTAAATAACCTGCAATAAACATTCCAATAAAAATAATTCCCAATTGTAATTGCTGTGTGTATGCTACAGCTTTTGCTCCTCCACTTACTGTGTAAAATATTAACAGCCCACCCAATACTATATTGGTATAAAAAATATCCCACCCCATTAAAGATGATAATATGATTGATGGGGCGTAAATACTTATTCCAGTAGACAACCCTCTAGAAATTAAAAAAAGTGTAGATGTAAAAACACGTGTTTTAATATCAAATCGTTGTTCTAAAAATTCATAGGCTGTAAATACTTTTAATTTAGCAAACAATGGAACAAAAGTAATGCTGAGAATTACCATAGCAATTGGTAAGCCAAAATAGTATTGTATAAAACGCATACCATCAGTAAAAGCCTGCCCAGGAGCGGATAAAAAAGTAATTGCACTGGCTTGAGTTCCCATAATGCTTAACAGCACTAAGTACCAAGGCATGCTTCTATTGCTTAAAAAATACCCTTCTAAATTTTTAGTTGTACGGCTTTTATATAATCCGTAGGCTACAATACCTACTAAGGTTACAATAAGTACTATCCAATCTATATTACTCATTGATAATATTTAGTAAGCCAAATAAAAAAACAAATTAGTAATAGAAGAAAAGCAATTACAAAAAAATACCAGCTTCTCCAAGATTTAAATAACGGTATTTTTTTATTCATTTATTTTGATTTTGAGCTCATAATGCCTCCCGCAAATAGACCAAGTACGAGGCCAATGATTAATCCAATTTTTACATTTTTTATAAAGAAGCCAATCGTCACGCCAATGAGAACTATTACAAAAAATCCTATTTTTCTTCTTGGCTGCATTTACTTTATTTGTTTGAAGGTAGTGCCAATAAATTAGCTAACAATTGATAAGC
>JAYTXG010000274.1:0-2354 GCA_043743375.1 Sphingobacteriia bacterium | reverse complement strand
CCATCCCAAGTTCTCATGGGGTAGCCTTTGAATTTTCCAGAAGTTTCTATCATAAAGGGTTTTGAATAAATAAATGATTGATCATATTGTAATCCTCCTATGGAACTATCTAAAAAAGTTTCGGATAATAGTATTTGGTCAAATAATCCCCAAACATCTTTATTGGCTATTGTGCCTAGGCCTTGCTGGTAATGCTTTTCCCAAGGGTTAAATAATTGATTCTTTTTTAGTTGATGAATATTGCCAGTTGCGCCTAAGGTTTTACGAATACTTTTATCGCTAGGGTTATCATTTAAATCTCCCATTACAATAATTTTTGAATTAGGATATTTCAACTGCATTTCATTGATATGATTCCTACAAATTCTAGCTGCTGCTTCTCGAGCAGGCACACTTCTTTCTTCTCCGCCTCTTCTGCTGGGCCAATGATTTACATAAATATGAACTTGCTCTCCCGATAAAATCCCTTGAACATATAAAATATCTCTAGTAGTTAACGACTCTTTACTCTTTCCCGGTAACTGTACTACTAAACATTCTGCGGTTATTGGGTTAAAATATAGTGGGTTATAAAATAAAGCAACATCAACTCCACGTACATCTTTTGAATCGTAATGAATGAACTTGAACTTTTTATTGCGTAATAAAAAGTGTTTCGACAAATCATATAATACAGTGTCGTTTTCAACTTCTGCCACACCTATTATTGTAGCCCCATTGCTAGCACTGCTTTTGCCAATATCATTTAATACAGTTGCCAATTTAAATAGTTTATCGCGGTATATTTCTCCGTTATAATGTTTAGCTCCATTAGGAACAAATTCATCGTCACTCACCATTGGATTATTAACCGTATCATACAAGTTTTCTAAATTATAAAATGCAATTACGATCGGTTCTTTTTTGGGTGAAGAAAAAAAGGTGCTGAGTAAAAGTAGCAAATGTAAAAAAGCAAATCGTTCTGAAATCATTGTATGAAAGTAATGTAAACACTGTTTATGCATTAAGTACTATCCGTAAACTTTCAACTTTTTTAACGGTCTATATTTCAGTAGTAGCCACATTTTTTTTCAAAATGATTGTGGAATAAAATTGAGTCTTATTTTCGTATTGTTTGTACCTCGCATCAGTTCTATAAATGCGAATCGGTTTATTTATTTTAGTATATATTTTGCTTGTTTTACTAAGCAATGCTCAGTCGATTGCAATTCAAAAAAAAGTAAAAAACAATTTTGGAGATAGTACAATTATATTATTGAATTCTGGTATTGATCACTCAATTCATGAATCATTTAGTGCATCCGAAGAAAGTAATGCCAATCAAACATTTATTCCATCGGTATTAAACTCGAGCCGCGACTTATTTTTAGCCACTGCTGCTTTTCATTTTAATATAAGGCGATACAGACTACGTGGTTACTCTTCCAATATGTTTCAGGCGGTTATTAATGATATTCCAATGACTCAATTGGTTGATGGGAACACAAGTTGGAGTAGTTGGGGAGGATTAAATGAAATCACCAATAATAATTCTGTAGCTATTGGTTTAAGGGATGATGATTTATCTTTCGGAAACTTAGGTTCAACCACTTATATCGATATAAAAGCTTCCCATTTACGTGAACAGACAACCGCTTCATTTATTCTTTCAAACAGGAGCTATAAATATCGATTCGCTTTTACTAAAGTAATTCCGATGAACAAGGCTGGCTGGGCTTTTGCATTTAGTACTAGTAAACGTTTTGGAGATGAAGTAATAATTCCTGGAAGTTATTACAATAGCACTTCTTACTTTTTATCGATTGATAAAAAAATTAATAATCATTTACTTTCCTTCTGTGTAGTAGGCTCAAAAGTTGTAAGTAGTAGAACATTAGCAACTGTTAAAGAGCTTGTTTCTTTAACAGGAACTACTGCCTATAGTTCGTCATGGGGTTATCAAAATGGTGAAAAGCGAAATGCATCGATGCAAGTATTGCATACGCCAATTTTTATTTTGAGTCACGAGTATAAAACCGAAGATGATATTTTATTCAACACATCTTTTTCTTATTCAGCAGGTGAGAAGTCCGTTACAGGTTTTGATTGGTACAAAGCTTCAGATCCCAGACCTGATTATTATCGCTATTTACCAAGTTTTCAAAAAGATTCCTTACTCGCAATTCAAGTAAGTTCTCAATATGCTAACAACCCAGAACTATTGCAGATTAATTGGCATCGGTTATATGATGTAAATAGAAACAGCTTCGCTACCATTAATAATGTAAATGGAATTATTGGGAATAATCAATTGATTAATCGATCTAAATATATATTGGAGGATCGTGTTGAACAATCAAAAAAATTTGCATTTG
>JAYTXG010000273.1:0-5671 GCA_043743375.1 Sphingobacteriia bacterium | reverse complement strand
AAAGAGCAATTAGCAAAGTTACAAGAAGTAAAAGCCGCTTTACTAAATGAGAAAGAATAACTAATAACATGCAAACAACTAATATATTGCCGATATACTCCACTCCAATTGCTGCAATGAATAAGAATATACTCAAACAAATAATCTTTTATTAAGTATATCCTTATTTTTTTACAGTGGTGGAAAATTATCCAATTTTATTAGTTGAATACATGATAATTAAATTATTGGAAGCTTTTAAGCGTTTCAATTTTTGGATTCATGCCATTCTTAAGTTCAAATCCCTTTTCATCAACATATCCAACTACTTCTTCTGCCTTATTTTTAAGCGCAATTACTTCATCTTTTACCATTTTTGAAAAATCATCGGCCATATCTTTTGCACCGCCCAAAATTCTATTACGTGTTTTACTACCTTCATGAGGTGCAAATAAAATACCTAGTGCGGCTCCAATAATTGCTCCCAATGCTAGGGCACCAACTACTTTTAAATTGTCGTTAGAATTGTTCATTTTGTTTTTTTATTAATTGATTAAAGGCTTATTGTGCAACTTTTTTTGCTTGATCTTTCATTTTTTCATTTGCGGTAATTACAAATTGCACCCTTCTATTTGTTGCTTTATTTTCACTACTATTATTCTCTACTTTTGGTTGACTTGCACCATACCATTTTGTTATCAATCTATTACTTGCAGTACCCTCGGCAACCAAATAATTTTGAGCCGCATTTGCCCTTCTTTGAGAAAGCAACATATTGGAAGACTCAGAACCAACGTTATCTGTATGCCCTTCTATTAAAATGTTGGTATCGGGATACTCTGCAAAAACTTTTTGTAACTTTTTTAAAGCTAGCTGCGAATTACTGCTGATGGAATAATCATTTGTCTTAAAATAAACTCCACCTTTAGACCCATCAGGATTATTTTCATCAAACGTTACATTAATACCTTCGCCTACCCTTTCAACATTTGCACCGGGTACCTCCGCCTTAATTTTTTCGGCTTGCTTGTCCATATTATTACCAATTAATCCTCCTGCAACTCCGCCAATAGCCGCTCCCAGTATGGCTCCTAGAGCAGAATTACTCTTATTCCCTACATTGTTTCCAACAACTCCTCCAATTACAGCACCACTAGCGGCGCCAACTGCAATTCCTTTGTTCTTATTACTTGTTTGTTTGATCGATTCACAGCTACTTATAAAAAGCGCTATAGAAGTACTGTACAAGATAATTCTTTTATTAATTTTTCTCATTTTAGGTGATTTTATGTTAATTTGAATACTACAAAGATTCACCTTTGAATTTGATTACTTGTTACAACTGTAATTCAAAATATATCAAAATTCACAGTTCCTAATTTGTATCTTACATTAAAATAATTCACATGAAACGAACTATTTTCATTGCTCTAGCTGGCAATATTATTATTGCTTGTAACCCATCTCCAAAAGATATTAATTTTAAACCCATAATAGTGAAATACCCAGAAACTCAAAAAGATACAAATATTAAAGAAATCTTCTTTGGTACCACTATACAAGACCCTTATCGTTGGCTAGAAAATGATACAGCAAAGAATACTCAGGCATGGGTTAAAGCAGAGAATGAAGTAACTTTCGACTACCTTAATAAAATACCTTTCCGTGCAAGTCTTCAAAAACGTTTAGAAAATTTATGGAATTACGATTCTTATTCTGCCCCAACAAAAGAAGGTAATTATACCTATTTTAATAAAAAATCAGGCTTGCAAAACCAATCTGTGGTTTACAGACAAAAAGAAGGTAAAGCTGAACCAGAAATATTTATCGACCCCAACACATTCTCTGCCAAAGGCACCACTTCATTAGCAGGCTTATCATTTTCAAAAGATGGTTCATTATGTGCATATCAAATTTCAGAAGGCGGAAGTGATTGGAGAAAAGTAATAATAATTGATGCAATTACTAAAAAACAAATTGGAGACACTTTAATTGATGTAAAATTTAGTGGTATTTCGTGGAAAAAAAATGAAGGATTTTATTATAGCAGCTATAATAAACCAAAAGAAGGAAGTCAACTCGCCGGAAAAACAGATCATCACCAATTATTTTTTCATACAATAGGAAAAGCTCAAAATACTAATCAGCTTATATTTGGTGGAGATAAAATTCAAAGAAGGTATATTGAAGCACAAGTTGCCGAAAATGAAAAGTGGCTAATTATTTCTGCAGCGAATAGCACTTATGGAAACGAACTATATATCCAAAATTTAACTCAGCCAAATGCACCTATTATAACCGTCTTAAATGATATGAAATCATTTTCTGGAATAGTTGATGTTGACGATGAGTATTTTTATATTCAGACAGATAAAGATGCACCCAATAGTAAAATTGTGATTGCACCGATTAATAAACCCCAATCAGTAAATTGGAAAGTTCTTATACCAGAAAAAACAGAAGTACTATCAGTTTCAAAAGCGGGAGGAAATCTTTTTTGTAGCTATTTAAAAGATGCACTTTCAAAAGTAGAGCAATATGATATGAAGGGTAATAAAATCAGAGATATTCAACTGCCAGGATTAGGTTCAGCAGGAGGTTTTGGTGGAAAGCGAAATGAAAAAGAAGTATATTTTTATTTTGGTTCTTATATTAACCCTACAAGTATTTATAAAATGGATATTGCTTTAGGTACAAGTATAGTGTACAAAAAGCCGGAAGTAAAATTCAATACTGCTGAATATGAATCTAAACAAGTATTTTATCCATCAAAAGATGGAACTAAAATACCTATGATCATCACTTATAAAAAAGGAATTAAATTAGATGGAAACAACCCTACCCTATTATATGCTTATGGAGGCTTTAGTGTGAGCTTAACTCCTTACTTTAGTACCAGCTCAATTATATTATTAGAAAATGGCGGAGTATATGCTGTAGCGAATTTAAGAGGTGGAGGCGAATATGGAGAAGCATGGCATAACCTTGGCATCAAAACAAAAAAGCAAAATGTATTTGACGATTTCTTTGCAGCAGCTAATTATTTAATAACTAATAAATATACTTCTAAAGAAAAACTTGCTATAGAAGGTGGCTCAAATGGTGGTTTATTAATTGGGGCCACAATTACTCAACATCCATCTATTTGTAAGGTTGCTTTTCCTGCAGTTGGTGTACTTGATATGTTGCGCTACCATAAATTTACCGCTGGTGCTGGCTGGTCATATGATTATGGAACTGCCGAAGATTCAAAAGAAATGTTCACCTATTTAAAAGGCTATTCACCTTTACATAATGTAAAGCAAGCTGCTTATCCGGCAACAATGATTACAACAGCAGATCATGACGATCGTGTAGTTCCAGCTCATTCCTTTAAGTTTGCCGCTACACTTCAGGAGAAACATACAGGAACAAATCCGGTACTAATTCGGATTGAAACAAAAGCGGGACACGGAGCTGGAATGTCTACCAAACAAATCATTCAGGGAGAAACAGATAAATGGAGTTTCATGTTTTTCAACATGGGAATTAATCCTAAATAGTATTACATTTTTTTAGCATCTTCCAAAAACTTGGCTAAGCCAATATCAGTAAGCGGATGTTTTAACATACCTAAAATAGAATCAAGCGGACAAGTGCAAATATCTGATCCTAATTCGGCTGCTTTAATAATATGTAGTGGGTTTCTAATAGATGCAGCAAGTATTTCTGTTTTATACTGTTGAACATCAAAAATATGACGAAGCTGTCCAATTAATTCCATGCCATCCCAACCACTATCGTCTATTCTACCAATAAAAGGAGATACATAAGCTGCACCGGCTTTTGCTGCCAGAATTGCTTGCCCAGCAGAAAAAATTAATGTACAATTGGTTCTGATACCGTTATCTGTAAACCATTTAATGGCTTTGATACCATCTTTAATAATTGGAACTTTTACAACAATATTTGGATGAATTGCTGCCAATTTTTTTCCTTCTTCAACCATAGTTGCAAAATCGGTGGACAACACTTCTGCGCTTACATCACCATCCACTAATTCACAAATAGTTTTATAATGTTGGGCTATTGCTTCCTCTCCTTTAATACCTTCTTTGGCCATTAATGAAGGATTGGTTGTTACTCCATCTAAGATCCCTAAATCATTGGCTTCTCTAATTTGGGCAAGATTTGCCGTATCTATAAAAAATTTCATGAATTAGTAATCGTTATAAAGGTAAAAAAATGGCAGGCTACTCACATCGCACCGCTACAACCGCTTGTCCTTGCTGCATTCCTGCCCTGGGGAAGTTCAACAGGAGCTGGTCGTGTGAGACCTGCCAAAGCAAAAATAAGGATTGAGCACTTAAAAAAGCATTTTTTTATTTTTCAGCAATAAACTCAATGAATTCTTTATGGGTTCAACTATCGATTTCATTAGCATTAAATTCCATTTAGGCTTAACTTTGCAAAAAAAATATATGGGAGTTTCAGATCAATTGGCTCAAATAAAAGCAGACAAAGCCGCTGCAAACTTAAAAGTAGGTCAAGATTTTTTATCAACTAATAAATCAAAAGAAGGAGTTACAGAACTTCCAAGTGGTTTACAATATGAAGTTTTAGTTGCTGGTATTGGTGAAAAACCATCTGCACACAATGAAGTAACTTGCCATTATCATGGAACATTAATTGATGGAACAATTTTTGATAGTTCAGTTCAAAGAGGACAGCCAGCTTCATTTCCATTAAACATGGTAATTAAGGGATGGACCGAAGGTTTGCAATTAATGCCAATTGGTAGTAAATGGCGATTTTATATTCCAGCTAATTTAGGTTACGGCGACAGGCAAGTGAGTGCTCAAATTGGCGCAAATAGTACACTTATTTTTGATGTTGAATTAATTAGCTTTACATAAGTTCACTTAATTCTAACCAACGCAATTCTTTTATTTCTAATTGTTGCGAAATAATTAAAATACGGTCGCTTATTTTTTGAATGGCATCAAACTGTAAAGTTCCAGTACTCATTTCATTGGTAAGCGACTGTTTTTCTTTTTCTAGTTCTGGCATTTCTTTTTCTAACATTTCGAACTCTCTTTTTTCTTTAAAAGTCAATGTTTTTTTTAACGTATTAGTAGCAATCGGTTTTTCGTTTTTAACAATGCTTTCAGTAGTTTCTCCTTTTCGCTTACCAGCTTCTAGCATTTCCCATTTATTTACTGATTTCTCATTATCTTTTTGCCAAATCCTGTATTGTGTGTAGTTGCCAGGGAAATCCCGCACTTCACCATTTCCTTCAAAAACAAATAAATGGTCTACTAATCGATCCATAAAATATCGATCATGTGATACAATTAATATACAACCAGGATAGTCGCTTAAAAAGTTTTCTAGCACCGAAAGTGTTGGCAAATCCAAATCATTAGTTGGCTCATCTAATATTAAAAAATTAGGATTACGAAAGAGCACAGTTAATAATTGCAAACGCTTTTTCTCTCCTCCACTCAATGCAGATAAGTAAGTATATTGTTTGTCTGGAGTAAATAAAAATAATTCTAAAAATTGAGCAGCGCTTAAACTTCCACCATTAGCTAAAGGAAAATTTTCAGCAAATGTTTTTACATATTCAATCACCCGCATGTCTTCTTTAATCACTAACCCTAACTGAGAAAAATTACCAAAAAGTACAGTTTCACCAATATTAATTTTTCCA
>JAYTXG010000272.1:0-2508 GCA_043743375.1 Sphingobacteriia bacterium | reverse complement strand
TTACAAAAAATTGCAAACATACTTGATCTTTCAGGTAGTAATTTTAGTAATAATCAAATTCAGTTTTTAGTTACAGATAGTAGAAAAGTGGTGTTTCCTAAACAGACATTGTTTTTTGCAATTCGTGGTCCACGTAGAACAGGTGCATCTTTCATTAACGAGGTGTACCATAAGGGTGTAAGGTGTTTTATAATTGATGAGCCTGTAAACAGGCAACTATACCCCGAGGCGCAGTTTTTGCAAGTACCTAATTCAATTATAGCGCTTCAACTAATTGCAATTCATCATCGCAATCAATTTAACATTCCAATTATTGGTATTACAGGCAGTAATGGAAAGACTATTGTAAAAGAGTGGTTGTATCAAATGCTACAAGCCGATTATAATATTGTTAGAAGTCCGCGTAGCTATAATTCCCAAATTGGTGTTCCATTAAGTGTTTGGCAAATGAATGAACAGCATACACTAGGAATTTTTGAAGCAGGAATTTCTACAAAAGGAGAGATGGAAATATTGGCAAAAATTATTCAGCCTACCATTGGTATACTTACCAATATTGGGGAAGCACATAGCGAAGGCTTTGTTGATAAAAACGAAAAAGCTGCTGAAAAATGCTTGTTGTTTAAAAATGTTGACTCATTAATTTTTGCAAAAAATTATTGTAATCAACATTTTTCAATAAATGGAATAGTAATTAGTTGGGGAACTGATGCTGCTAATGCATTACAAATTATATCAATAACTAAACAGATTAATAAATCAACAGTTGTTGCAAAATGGTATGGGTCTGCTATCGAGTTGATTATTCCATTTAGTGAAGATGCTTCCATTCAAAATGTTATTACCTGCTATACTATGCTGTTACAAATGGGGTATGAGCAGCCTGTTATTCAACAAAGAATTTCGTTATTAGCTCCAGTTGATATGAGGATGCAATTACGCAAAGCGGTAAATAATTGTTTTCTATTGGATGATAGTTATATCAACGATAAAATGTCGTTAACATTGGCATTAAATTATTTAAAGGAACAGTCGGGCAATAATGCTACCACGGTTATTTTATCAGATATTGTTGAGTCGCAACAGCAAGATGAAGATTTATATAAAGAAGTAATAGAACTTCTGGTAAGTAAACAGATTAATACATTTTATGGAATTGGAAATTCAATTTCAGCCTATTTCAAAAACCAATTAACGCTTCCTTTTAAAGTTTATTTATATCCATCAACTACTAATTTCCTTCAACAGGCCAATCACCAGTCTTTTCAAAATGAATATATTTTAGTGAAGGGAGCACGTAAGTTCGAGTTTGAGCAAATTGCTCATTGGTTAGAAGAAAAAGTACACCAAACAGTGCTAGAAATCAATCTAACTGCAATGGTGAATAATTTTAAAATTTACCAATCTTTATTATTACCTGATACAAAACTCATGGCAATGGTAAAAGCGTTTAGTTATGGAAGTGGTGGTGTAGAAGTGGCTAGAAGATTGCAACAGCAGCAAGTAGATTATTTAGCGGTTGCCTATGCCGATGAGGGTGTAGCGTTACGTAAAGCAGGAATTACTTTGCCAATAATGGTAATGAGTGCCGATGAAAACACATTTAATGCACTTATAAATTATGATTTAGAGCCAGAAATATTTTCTTTTCAACTATATCAAGCTTTTAGCAATTACCTTTTAAAGCAAGGTATTAATCAGTATCCGATTCATATTAAAATTAATACAGGAATGAACAGGCTAGGTTTTGAAGCTGCTGAAATTCCAGTGTTAATGCAATTGATTACTGAGCAACAATCAATGATGGTAAAATCTGTAATGAGTCACTTAGTTGCTAGTGAAGATGCGTTACAAGATGAATTTACAAAACAGCAAGTAGCGCTATTTACTGCAACTTGTAATAGTGTTGAACAGTCATTGGGTTATTTGGTAATTAAGCATATAGCCAATACGGCAGCTATTTTACGGAACCCGAGTTATCAGTTTAATATGGTTCGTTTAGGCATTGGGTTGTATGGGGTTGATAATGCAAAATCAAACCAATTAAATTTACATACTGTTACCACTTTAAAAACTACAGTGGCTCAAGTTAGAGCGGTTAAAGCAGGAGAAACTGTAGGTTATGGTAGAAAGGGATTGGTTAAAAAAGACAGTATCATTGCAACCGTACGAATTGGTTACGCAGATGGATACGATAGGAGGTTAGGTAATGGTATTGGTAAGATGCTAGTTAATGGGCAATTAGCGCCTGTTATTGGGAATATATGTATGGATATGACTATGTTAGATGTAACTAATATTTCTGTTGTTAAAGCAGGAGATGTTGTAGAAGTTTTTGGTAGTAATATTAAGGTACAAGACTTGGCTTTAGCGGCCCAAACCATTCCTTATGAAATTATGACGGGTATTAGTCAGCGGGTTAAACGAATTTATTATGAGGAGTAGTCCACTATATCCAACCATTTCTAATTGCTTTAGAAATTAATTCACCAGAATTACTACAACTAG
>JAYTXG010000271.1:0-1603 GCA_043743375.1 Sphingobacteriia bacterium | reverse complement strand
TTAATTTTATTGCTACTGCACATCATTGCGACGACAGTATTGAAACGATGCTTATGCATTTTTTTAGAGGAACGGGTATCCAAGGATTAACAGGTATCCCCGCATGGCATAAAGCAAAAAAAGTAATACGGCCACTACTGCTGTTTACACGTAAAGAATTGGAAGAATATGCATTAGTAAATGGAATTAAATTTGTTACAGATTCTTCTAACACCAAAGACGATTATACAAGAAACTATTTTAGAAATCAATTGATTCCGCAATTACAGGAAGTGTTTCCTCAAGTGCGGGAAAATTTGCAGCGAAATTTAATTCGTTTTGAAGAAGCTGCGTTTCTTTATGGTGAAGCAGTAAAAAGTCAGATGAATAAATTATTAATATTAAATGGTAATGAATATCATATTCCAATTCTTAAATGGAAAAAAACAGTTCCATTGCAAACCATCACGTGGGAAATTATTCGAAAATTTAGTTTTACTTCAGCTCAAACAAATGAAGTGATTAAATTATTAGATGCAGAAAATGCTAGTACTATGCATTCTGCCACTCATAGAATTATTAAGAATAGGTTATGGATGATTATTGCTCCATTAGCAGTAGAAAAGAGCACTTTTATTGTTATTGAAAAGGAGGGAAGTACGCTGTTCGAAAATGGAACAATTGAAATAAAAATAATTGTAAATCATCCCTATCCAATTAGTCTATCTATTGGAACTGAGTTCTTAGATGCTTCAAAAATTAAATTCCCTTTGTTATTGCGCAAATGGAAAATAGGCGATTATTTTTATCCTCTAGGGATGACAAAAAAGAAAAAATTGTCTAGATTTTTTATTGATGCAAAATTGAGTAAAACGGAAAAAGAATTAATATGGGTACTAGAAATGGATCAAAAAATCATATGCATTCTTGGAATGAGAATTGATGATCGATTTAAATATTCATTAAAATCGAACGAGTTATTTGCTATTATCTATCGCAAATAATCAATAATTGAGTTGTAAAAATTCTCCAACAAATTAATTTTTGATAAGAATTTAGAAGTAACTAATAAGAATACAATTCCATATAAAGCCCCCCAAATATGTGCTGAATGGTTAATATTGCCCTGGCCTTTGTTGGCTAAATAATAAGAAACAACCAAATACAATGGTCCGAATATAAAACCTGGAATATGAAATGGTATAGGAAAAATGCCCATTCCCAGTGTTGGGTATAAAAATATACCAGCAAAAATAATGGCAGAAACGGCACCGGAGGCACCTAAACTTCTATAATGATAATCGTTTTGGTGATTTAAATAGGTAGGTAAAATGCTAACAACTAGAGCAGAAACATATAAAATAATATAAATTGCTTTTCCGGCATCCCCATAAATAAGCGAAAATGCTTTTTCAACCATATCTCCAAAAAGGTAAAAAGAATACATATTAAAAACCAAGTGCATTATATCTGCATGAATTAGTCCACTAGTTATAAATCGGTACCATTGGTTTTGGTTGGTAATGGCTGGAGGGTAAAATATCAAATCATCCATTACTTTCTCATTCGAGAAGGCTGTGAAGGAGATGACAGAAGTAATTAGTACAATAATGATGGTAATGGT
>JAYTXG010000270.1:0-3478 GCA_043743375.1 Sphingobacteriia bacterium | reverse complement strand
CATTTCTTTTACTGCAGCTTCCAATTGAGCATCTTTTCCTTTAACAAATTCCTCAAAACGGAGAGGTACACGAATATCTGGCTCTACTTGTAAATTTTCTGTTGGCCTGTTTTCTTTACCTATAGAAGCTACCATTGGAATACCAAATACAATACTTGGATCTATTTGAGTTTCCCACCATACAGCAGTACCAGTGCCAGCTACAGGCATGCCTATTAGTTTGCCATATCCGTTCTGTTTATAACTATAAGGGAACATAAAAGCATCACTATAGTTTCCTTCACTCATTAAAACACAGCTGGGTTTTTGCCATCTGGTAAATGGTTCTCCTGCAGTAACGTGGTTGCCCTGTGGGGCAAAATCTAAATAACGCTTACCACTTAAGAAGGTATTTAATTCATCATGCAACCATCCGCCTCCATTAAAACGAGTGTCTACAATTAAAGCTTCTTTATCTATATTTTTTCCTAATACTTCATCAATAACTGTTCTATAACTTCCATCGTTCATGCCTTGTACATGCACATACCCAATTTTTCCACCACTTAATTCGTCTACCATTTTACGCATGGTATTTACCCAGCGCTTGTACATAAGAGCTGATTCTTCTCCAGTAGAAATTGGTTTTACTATTTCTTCCATTCTTGCATTTGCTGAAGGATCAACTATACTTAATAGCACATTTTTGCCTACTTTCCGATTGAGTAATTTTGCCCAATCATCATTAGCAGTAATTTCTTCTCCGTCGATTTTTTCAATAACCTGACCAGCTTTTATTTTACTACTTGCTTTGTCTATTGGACCACCAGCAATTACTTCGGTTATTTTTAATCCTTTGCCAGTAAAAGTTTCATCATACAATAAACCCAATGTTGCTGTAATATCTCCTGTTGGAGCTTGAGCAGAATACCTGCCCCCAGTATGCGAACCATTTAATTCTCCTAATAACTCACTCAATAATTCTTGAAAGTCGTAGTTATTGTTTATATGAGGTAAGAAACGGGCGTAATTGGTTTTATACATAGGCCAGTTAATGCCATGTAATTTTGGATCGTAAAATTTCTTTTTTACTTGCCTCCAAGTATGTTCAAAAATATATGCACGCTCTGCAGCTGCATTCAAAACCATTTCTCCGCTTATGCCAACTGGGCTCACTTTTCCTGATTCTGTTTCTACTTTAATTACAGTTCCATTATTTACCAAAAAAAGTGTTTTTCCATCTTTGCTAGGTTCTATTCCACTTGGAGAGCCACTTAATTTAGCCAGTATTTTTGTTTCTCTTGTTCTGGGTTCTGTTACCCACAAATCATATCCTTTTTCAAATGCAGATAAATAAAATACTTTAGCGCCATCATTGCTTATATAATAATCTGCAATACTAGAACTGTTAATGGTAAGACGAAGAACCCTGTCCTCAAACCCTTTTAGTTCAAACAAATAATTGGCTTTTGATAATGAATCTTTTTTTCCTTTAGTTGTATCTGCCTTTTTATCTTTCTCTTCTCTTTCTTTGAGTAAAGCAAATTCATCTTTATTCAATTTCATTTTATCATAAGTATCCTGATCTAAAAATCCTGCATAAATATCTACTTCTCTACTACCCTGATTGGCAATGGATTTTCTACCTAAACGTTCGTTTACCCAAGTGATGGTTTTTCCTTCCATTCCCCATTTGATATTATTTTGTCCAAATCCTGAACGAATGGGTTTTTGAATACCACCTGTACCATCTGCTTTTATTAAACCTAAATTACCATACTGCCAGCTTCCTTCTTGATCATCTGCAATAATCCATTTGCTATCGGGGCTCCATTCAAAACTCCAATCTCCATCACTATAACTGTAGTTTCTGCCTGCAGGTAAAACTGTTGTTATTTTTTTATCGGCTATAGTATAAATCTTTAAAATGTTTCTATCAGCAATGTATCCAATCTGTTTTCCGTCAGGCGAATATTTTGCACCAAACTCTTCTTCTGCTGTAGCAATTACTGGTTCTTCTTTTAATATAGTGGCAGCATAAAAATAAGGTTCTTCTTTGCGTACAATACTCGTTTCATAAATATCCCAATTATCATTTCTTTCTGCTGCATAAATAATTTTTTTGCTATCGGGGCTCCAGCTAACCATTCTTTCTTGTTGAGGTGTATTGGTAATGCGCTTGGTAATACCTCCTTCTACACTAGTTACAAATACTTCACCTCTAAACACAAAAGCAATTTCTTTTCCATTAGGCGCTAAAGAAATTTCAGTAGCACCACCATTGATAGGAACAATTTTTTCTGCATTGCTTCTTGCATCAGCATTAATTGCAATTACTACTTTTTTGGGTTGATCGCCTTCTTTTAAAGTATAAATTTCTCCATTCCAGCTAAAGCAAAATTGATTACTGCTACTTCTAGATAAATGGCGAACTGGATGATCCTTGAACTTGGTTAATTGAACCATTTTGCCGTCTTCCGTTTGCTTATATAAATTTTGATCACCATTTTTTTCACTTAAATAAAACACTGTTTTATCATCGTTACTAAATAATGGTTCTCTATCTTCTCCATCAAAAGAGCTGATTTTTTTGTAGGTTTTTGTACTTACATCCATCACCCATATATCTCTTGTAACAGCTGAAGTATGGTGTTTGCGCCAAGGATCCTCATAGCCCTTTCTATCTTGAAAAATTACTGCCGTTCCTTTGCTATTGTAATGAGCTGATTCCACGCCTGCCTCACTTATTAAAAAAGGCTTACCTCCAGTAACAGGTATGCTGTATAAATTCATAAATAATCTTGGACTGAAAAACCGAACATTCTGATTGCTTATCTGCCTAGCAGAACCAAAAATTATTTGTTGATTGTCTGGAGAAAAATCAAATGGATAATCCGGTGCACTGTTGTAAGTAAGTCTAGTAGGAGTACCACCGGTTGATGGAATAGTAAATACATCAAAGTTTCCATAGCGGTCCGATGCAAATGCAATGGTTTTTCCGTCGTGGCTCCATACTGGATAATAATCTTGCGCTTCGTGCATGGTTAATGCAACAGCTGTACCTCCTGAGGCTGGCACCGTATACAAGTCTCCTTTATAACTAAATACAATGGTTTGTCCGTCTGGAGAAATAGCTGGATAGCGCATCCATAAAGGGGCATTTTGAGCTGATATGGTAAAAGCAAATGCAAATAGGCAAATGACAAAGAATGGTTTCTTCATAAGTGTTATTTTTGTAGGAGTTTAAAGATATACAACATCAACTATGCAAACAACAATTTTAGCCGAAAAATTAAAGCAAAAACCATCCATTCGTCCCTATCCAATTGTTGCTTTCAACCCTCTATCAGCGGTACTATTAAAAATGAATTTTACTGAAGCAAATACCAGTTTAACACCTGAAATAATTGAAAATGTAGCATTGTTTTCTAACTATATAATTCATCAACTAAAATCAGCTGGTGCCACTTATGGAATTGGAGGCTATGATGAACACAGA
>JAYTXG010000269.1:0-4099 GCA_043743375.1 Sphingobacteriia bacterium | reverse complement strand
GGTGCAATTGAATTAGTAAAAATTACCAAAGAATCTTTGTATAAAGGGATAGAGAAGGCAACAATCAATAATCGAATTGGAGACATCTCTTATGCTATTCAGGAGCATACAGAAATTAAACATGGTTATGGAGTAGTACGAGAATTAGTGGGGCATGGATTGGGAAGAAGTTTGCATGAAGATCCACAAATGCCTAATTATGGCAAAAGAGGATCTGGACCAAAATTAAAGGAGAATTTAGTATTAGCTATTGAGCCAATGATTAATCTTGGATCAAAAGATGTTTATACAGAAGATGATGGGTGGACAGTAAGAACGCGTGATGGTAAAGTATCGGTTCATTTTGAACATGATGTTTGTGTAAAAAGACATAAGGCCCTTATTTTATCTGATTATAGTATTATTGAAGCTGCTGAAAAGGCCAATGGTAATTTAAATACGAGTTATTATTAAAATACACATCGAGGTTACAAGTAAAATATATTACAGGCATTTGGCTACTTGTAAAATTATAAACGCTGTAATGTTTTCTTTATCTTACATGAAATTGAGTAAGATGAAATTATTATTCTGTCTTTTTGTTTTTTTTAATTTAGTCATTCGTGTTAATGCTCAATCAGAAGCTACACTTGCAATTAGGTCGGTTAGATTGGAAAAGGAAATTGAATGGATGAAGGAATATATTTCTTTTCTATCCATTCCAAACATCGCTGAAGACACTATTAGTCTAAAAAAAAATGCCAATTTCATCATGGGAATGATGAAAAAAAGAAATATTCAACAAGTTAAGTTGTTGTATGGTGTTTCAAAAAATGTTGCGCCTGCTATATATGGAGAGGTAATCTCACCTGGGGTCAATAAAACAATTATATTTTATGCGCATTACGATGGGCAACCTGTTGATAGTACGCAATGGTACAAAGGGCTGAGTCCATTTATACCTACTTTGGTAAATGGATCATTAGAAAATGGGGCAAATATTATTCCTTTTGATAATGCAAAATTAAACCCCGCCTGGAGAATTTATGCAAGAGGGGCATCAGACGATAAATCGGGCGTAATGGCCATTTTAGCCGCCTATGAAGCAGTTATAAAAGCAGGTTATAAGCCGAGTTATAATATTAAATTCTTTTTTGAAGGAGAGGAAGAAGCTGGGTCTACACATTTATCAGAAATATTTCAACAAAACGAATCTTTATTACAATCTGATGGTTGGATAATATGTGATGGTCCTGTTCATCAATCAGGTAATAAGTCCATCATTTTTGGTGTAAGAGGAGATGCACATGTAAGCATTACGGTTTATGGAGCTAGTAGGCCATTACATAGTGGCCATTACGGAAATTGGGCACCAAATCCTGGACTAATGTTGGCTACGTTATTATCATCTATGAAAGATGAAAAAGGAAAAGTAACCATCAAAGAATTTTATGATGATACAAAAGCCTTAACAAGTGAAGAACAAAAAGCGATATCAACTATTCCTCCTGTTGGGGATCAAATGAAAAAAGAGTTGAAGTTTTTGAATGAAGAAATGGAAGGTGTGAGTTTAGAAAAATCAATACTAATGCCATCATTAAATATTAATGGAATGCAAAGTGGCAACATTGGAAAGAAAGCAAGCAATGTAATTCCTATAACTGCATCAGCAGTATTAGATTTAAGATTAGTACCAGGAAATGATTATCGCTTACAACAGCAAAAAGTCGTTAATCATATTAAGTCAAAAGGATATTTCGTAATTGATCGAGCCCCAACTGATGAAGAAAGAAGCAAGTACGCTAAAATTGCACTTATCAATTTGAGTGACGGATATAATGCACAACGAACATCATTAAGCGATCCATTTGCGCAGAAAATAGTAGCAGCAGTTCAATCTAGTACAAAAGAATCCTTAGTATTACTTCCATCAATGGGCGGAAGTCTTCCGCTGTTTTTATTTGATAAATACTTAAAGGCTAAAACTATTACTGTTCCTATTGCAAATCATGACAATAACCAACACGCTGAAAATGAAAATATCAGAATAAGGAATTTGTGGAATGGGATAGAAACGATGGCAGCAATAATGATGATGAAATAATATGATCAAGAAAAAATTAATTGTTATTGGTGGAGGAGCAGCGGGTTTTTTCTGTGCAATAAATGCTGCACGATTGAACCCGAACTTGAAAGTAATTTTATTAGAAAAGTTTAACAAGTTATTATCTAAAGTAAAAGTAAGTGGTGGAGGAAGATGCAATACTACACACGCTTGTTTTGAAATTCCTGCACTTGTAAAAAAATATCCAAGAGGAGCACAGTTTTTAAAGAAATCATTTTATCAATTTAATATCAATGACACTATAAAATGGTTTGCCGAAAGGGGGGTTGAGTTGCATGAAGAGTCGGATGGTAGAATGTTTCCAGTTTCTAATAACTCTCAAACTATTATCGATTGTTTATTAAAGGAAACTGATAGGTATGAAGTTAAAATAATTTTACAATCTGAGGTAAAGAAAGTTGAAAAAAAACTGGATCAGTTTATTATTACAACAGCGGATAATAATCAATTGAATGCAGATTTTCTCTGTGTCGCAAGCGGTGGTTATCCAAAGTCGGAAATGTTTCAATGGTTAAAATCTACGGGCCATAGTATTCAAAACCCAGTTCCTTCATTGTTTACATTTAATGTACCCAATCATCCTATCACTCATTTAATGGGATTAAGTGTTCCCAATGCTATAATTAAAATTAGAGGTACAAAATTAAAAGAGCAAGGACCTTTACTAATAACTCATTGGGGGTTAAGCGGACCAGTTATTTTAAAATTATCTGCTTGGGGCGCAAGAGATTTAGCTGAGAGGAAATATGAATTTGAAATATTAGTGAATTGGTTGGGAGATACCAATGAAGCAGATTTAAGAAATGAATGGAATGGATATAGAGAGCAATATTCAGCTCAAAAAATAGGAAATAAAAATCCTTTTGAATTACCCAATCGTTTATGGAATTTTATTCTACTTCAGAGTGATATTAATATTGAAACCCGGTGGGCAGAATTAAAATCAAAAGAGCAGAATATATTAATTCAGCTATTAACCTCATTTCCTTTTTCTGTAAAAGGTAAAACAACATTCAAAGAAGAGTTCGTAACATGTGGTGGTATACAATTAGCCGAAATAAATCCACAAACAATGGAAAGTAAAATTATTCCCAATCTCTTTTTTGCTGGCGAAGTAATGGATGTTGATGGTGTAACAGGTGGATTTAATTTTCAGCATGCATGGACAAGTGGATGGATTGCTGCCACAAATATTGCTCAGAAATCTACTGCATAAAAAAACCCACATTTTTTGTGGGTTTACAGAATTGATTTATACAGTCTAACCTTTTTTCTTAGGTGCTTTAGGTGCTGCAGTTTTGACTTTATTTTTTGAATAGTGCATGTCAGGTGTGCCATCAGCTTTTTTAGGACCTGTTGTTGCTTTAGCTTTATTTTCTGCATAACGCATATCAGGCGTACCATCAGCTTTTTTAGGACTTGCAGTAGTTTTTGCAGCTGAAGTAGTGGCTTTTGATTTTTCAGCAGGTTTAGTTTGCGCCTTTGAAATTGTAGTTAGACTTACTAATAATAAAAGGGTAAAAAGTAATTTTTTCATATATTTTTTTTAGAAAGTTAAGTTACTACTAATTTCCAACAACAATTTTTTTTTCAATTAATACAACTTTTAGTCCTTTGCTAATGAATTCTGCTGCAGCACTTATTCCACTTAGTCCACCTCCAACTATTAGTACATCACATTTAATGTCTTTTTTAAGCGGTGGACAGTATTTGAATTGTTTGGCTAATAGTGTTGTAAACCACCAGTTTTGATTAACCATATTCACAACATACAATTTTGTTGAGAAGTAAGGAATTACTCCGAAAGTAGAATATTAATCCTTTTGTTATTTTTTGGTCACAATGTAAACGGCATCATTATACAAATATGGGCTCTCTGCGATTGTCTGCAAAAAGTAGTATAAATCAATTCAAAATAGCTGTTACAAGCTTATTTCGAACGGTAATGAAAAAAAATAATAACCTGTTAAATCCATATTACTTATTCTGTCGTAT
>JAYTXG010000268.1:0-1979 GCA_043743375.1 Sphingobacteriia bacterium | reverse complement strand
TCATACCCATTGATTTTACTTGCTGAGGTATTACAGATGCTTCGCTTTGTCCGGGTACAGTATTCACTTCCAACATAAAAGGTTTTTGTTGAAAAGTATCATAAATAAAATCAATTCTTACAACGCCTTTACAATTAAATATTTCATATACATGCTTAGCGGCATTGCTTAAATTCTTGTGCATAACTGCATCAATATTTGCAGGTGTTACTTCTTCACTTTTGCCTTGGTATTTTGCTTCAAAATCAAAGAATTCATTACTGGTAGTTATTTCAGTAATAGGCAAAATAGTAATAGTTGAGCCTAACTTAAATACGCCGATTGTGAATTCTCTTCCGCTAATAAATTCTTCTACTAAAATTTGACTATCCTCCTTAAACGCTTTATTGATAGCACTTTTCAGCTCTCCAATTATATTTACTTTACTCATTCCAATACTACTTCCTCCACTATTTGGTTTAACAAAAAGCGGTAATTTTAAATGGTTAAGTATTGTTTCAGTATTAACAGGGGTATGTTTAAAAAGGTGCATAGACTTGGCAACATTTATACCCCCAAAAGCAGCAACCGCAACTGTAAATCTTTTATTCATTGTTAATGAAGATGTTGCGGCATCGCAACTTGTGTAAGGCAGTCCTATCAAATCAAAATATCCTTGTAATTTTCCATCTTCACCAGGTGTGCCATGAATACAAAGTAGTGCAACATCAAATTTAATTTTTTGACCCTTTTTGCTTATTGAAAAATCATTTTTATTTACTGAAGATTTTTCTCCCAATTCATTCTCATACCACCATCCATTTGGGTTAATATCTATTTTATAAACATCGTATTTAGTTCGATCAAGGTTATTGTCAACCGTAATAGCACTTTTATAACTTATTTGCGCTTCACTGCTTAATCCACCCGTAATTAATGCAATTTTTTTTATCATACCCTAGCTTAAAAAACAAATATAAGAATAAGCAAGAAAGCAATTAAGATGAATACTTTCAAGAAAAGTTAAAAAAAGGGAAGAAATGCTTAATTCCTTCCCTTACTAATAATGGGAAATAACTCCCAACATTAAGAGTGCTTTAAATGTGCATTTTTGCCTTCTTACCCATAAGCTGATCAACTGTTTCTACATACATTTCATCAGGCACACAGCAGTCAACCGGGCAAACAGCTGCACATTGAGGTTCTTCATGAAATCCTTGGCACTCCGTGCACTTATTAGGTGTTATATAATAAGTATCAGAACTAATGGGTGCGAATTTATCATTTGCATCTACAATGGTTCCATCAAGTAACTGAAAGCTTCCTTTAATAGTGGTTCCGTCGGTTATTGCCCATTCAACTCCGCCTTCATAAATGGCGTTATTTGGGCATTCAGGCTCGCAAGCTCCACAGTTAATACATTCATCGGTAATTTTGATAGCCATAAAAAATGGGTTTGTTGGTTCAGTGAATTTACATTTGTGCCAACAAAAATACGGATGACAAATGATTTTACAAGAACGAATTGAAATTTTATCAAGATTAGGAGAATATTTATCTAGCAACGATCCCGAATGGGAGTTGATTAAAGAAAGGGCGCATCGCGAAAATCAATGGTTTATTCCCGAATTTATTGAAACTGCTGTGAACAGTATTGCAGTCAATTTCTTAAAAAAAGATCAATTGGACCAATGGTCGAAACTGTACCAGATAGCCTCTCAAAATCAATCTCCAAAATCAGTAGGAATAATAATGGCTGGAAATATTCCTTTGGTTGGATTTCATGATTTATTATGTGTTTTCATAAGTGGCCACAATGCAGTAATTAAAGCATCTTCCAAGGATGAAATTTTAATTAAACATCTTGTAAAGAAAATGTATGATTGGGAAGTAACCATTCAGAATGATATTTGTTTTGCAGAGCGACTAAATGGATGCGATGCTTATATAGCCACTGGTAGCAATAACTCTAGCCGTTATTTTGAATCTTATTTTGGAAA
>JAYTXG010000267.1:0-2732 GCA_043743375.1 Sphingobacteriia bacterium | reverse complement strand
GAAAAAGTGGCTTTTACAGCATGAATTTAAAATCGCAAATGGAGTACAAACATTATTTTAAATTTTTTTATATCTTTATTTTTGTCAATTGCACAAATGCAATTGCGGAACCTACTCCCAATCGTGTTATAATTATTGGATCAAAACACAATGGAAACAAGCAACTAAATTCGAAAAACCTATACCAACTAATCAATAAAATTAAACCAGATATTATTTTACTAGAATATGATTCTACAACGATAATAGATTGCAATATCCAAAAAGTATGGGGCACTAAAACTGCAGAATTTTTAGGTATTCGGAAAAACCCCTTAGAGTATAAAGCTGCAAGAAAATATAAAGAAAAAGTAAAAGAAGTGTGCTTAGCCTCTTTTGATATTTATATTCCAAATAGGAGAAATTATGTTGACTATAAAAATGCAATGGAAGCTTCTCATAATGTTAGTATGACTCAATTATTTTATGAAAATAAATTTTCTAGTAGAGATAGTATTCATTTTAATGATTACAATTTGTTAAATAAATCTTTGATACAAAAATTAGATAGCAATCTTATTGTGATGAACAGAGAATCACTAAATGATACAGCAAAAAAGGTTTTTGAAATGGAGAAGACATTTATTAAAAATATTACTGAAAAATACATTGAACTTCAGCCTTACAGTAATTGGTTTAATTCGGACTTGTTATTTTGGGAAGAACGAAACAAAAAAATGTGTGCTCAAATTACAAGAGAGTTAAATGCCAATAGCGATAAAACCATTTTAATATTAACTGGATTGATGCATAAATATTATTTAAGCAACTACCTCAAACAAAAAGAATTAGAAAAGCTTTGTAAGCTAATCCCACTAAGTCAAATGCTGAAATAAGAATTATCACTTTTCACCAGTACAAAAATAACTAAGCTCTTTTTGTAAATTTATTTCCGGATGTTTTACTATTAATTGTTTTATAAATACAACATATTTTTTTAGAAACTGTTGATGGGCAATTGTTGAAGGATTAAATGGCTTATGTTGATAGGCAATATTAATTTCCTGAATACTTTTTAATAGCTGTTGAGAATCTTCTGTTATACATGCTTCAACAAATTTTCCCCATACATATTGAGTTGCATGGTAGTTCGGATGTACTAAATCTTCTGCATAAAAGCGATAATCTCGCAAATCATCGATTACTAATTCATATGCAGGAAAATAATAGTACTGCGCTGATTGCTCTACGATTTCGTGTACAGATTGAATTAAAACAGCTTTACTTCTATTGTTTTCTACTACTCCTTCACGTAAGTGCCTTACAGGGCTGATTGTAAAAATAATAATTAGGTGAGGATTAAATATTTTTAATGCTGCTAACATTTTTTTTAGTGCTGCTATAGTTTCATTGGCAGATAACAATCTTTTAGTAAACCAGTTTGCAGGTGCTTTATGGTTATTTGCTGCAACACCCGATTTTACTGCCCCTTCTGCATCATTGGTTAATTCATATACCCAGGCAGAGCCTACAGTTATTAATAAATAATTGGCGTTTTTAAGAAAGTTATGGGCATTACAAGTTGATTGATTAATTTTTTCAACTGCTTCTTCAGCAGTAATTCCAGAAAATTTGCTGTGATGCTTCCAGCTATGCCACGCTTCATTTAAGTAAAAAAGATCTTTTTTAGAAAAAATTTTACAATTTATATATTGTTGTACTGCTTCGGATACACTAATCGGGTTAAACAAAATTCCATTTGGGTTATCCATAATGTTGAACTTCGAAGCCCTTAGTAAATTACCCATATTTTCAGTAAAACAAGAACCAATCATTAACATTGATTGATGATGAGTAATGGGTGGTTGTAGTTTTTTTATTGCAAAATCGTAGTGAAATTTCATATGCAATTATTGAAAGATTTCAGCAGCCATTCTACTGCATTTTTTAAGTGCTTCCATATTCAATGAGGAGAGCATTCCTTTTGATTGAAAATAGGGTATCATTAATTCGGAGTCCATATTTCCCACTAGCTCATCTTGCGCCATAGGGCATCCCCCTATTCCTTTTAATGCTCCGTCGAATCTTAGGCAACCATTTAAATAAGCTGCCTCTAATTTTGGCTTCCAGTTGCTTTCAGATGCGTGCAAATGAACACCAAACTCAATTGAAGGATACTGCAAATGTAATATTTGCATTGCCCATTCGATTTGAGATGGCTTTGCAATTCCAACTGTATCAGCAAGTGAAAGCACATTAATACCAAGCTTTACCATTTTCTCAGCCCAAAAAAGTAAAATATCTTCAGTATAATGATCGCCATAAGGATTACCAAATCCCATACTTAAGTAAACAACTAATTGTTTTTTATTTTTTAAGCAAAGTTCTTGTATAGCTTCTACTCGTGAAAAACTCTCTTCCATGTTGCTATTTGTATTGCGAAGCTGAAATGTGGGGGATAATGAAAATGGAAATCCCAAGGATTGAATCTGTTCAAATGCTACAGCTTCTTCAGCACCGCGTGTATTAGCAACTATAACTAATAATTGTGTAGATGAATTTCGGATTGATAATTTACGGATCACTTTAGCTGTATCTGCCATTTGTGGAATTGCTTTAGCTGAAACAAAACTGCCACAGTCTAAAACATCAAATCCAACTTTTAATAACTCATTTAAATATTGAATTTTTTGTTCAGTAGGAATAAATTTATTCCACCCCTGCATTGCATCGCGAGGGCATTCCACTAATTT
>JAYTXG010000266.1:0-10186 GCA_043743375.1 Sphingobacteriia bacterium | reverse complement strand
AAGAAAGTTGTAGTTAGTTCACTTAACCTAGATTTTTCGAACAGAGAATTACTGTAACTACCAGTAAGTAAATAAAAAAATAACCAATAAAGAGGAAGAAATATAAATTTATAAATTGAAGCTGTTATATCAGTAAAAATATAATTTAATAAAAAAATAGTAAAGAAAGAAAAAAAGTAATCGCTGATGATATAAGCGCTAATATTTTTCTTTTGAGTCTGCATTCAATTTTAACGAATTATTTATTTACCAGAATACTTGTACTACTTATTTTATTGAGTATTTGGTGAGCCACTTCCATTGCTAAAAATCCATCTAACTCACTTACAACAGTAGGTTTGTTATTTACAATTGCATCTACAAAAGACGCCAGTTCTAGTTTAATTGCATTTAAAGGTTCTATTGTTGGAGTAGCAATTGCAATTGTTTTTTTGCCATTGGGTGTATCAATGTCAAATGAAAAAACATTGTTATCGTCTGGTTGCTTTAGTTTTATTATTTCTGTTTTCTTTTCTAAAAAGTCAATACCAATATATGCATCTTTTTGAAATAGCCTCATTTTCCGCATTTTTTTCATGCTAATTCTACTGCTTGTTAAATTTGCAACACACCCGTTATTAAACTCAATTCTAACGTTGGCTATATCGGGAGTTTCTGTCATTACTGCTACGCCACTTGCAGCAATATTCTTTACATTGCTTTTTACCAAGCTTAAGATAATATCAATATCATGAATCATCAAATCTAGAATTACACTTACTTCCGTGCCTCTTGGATTAAATTGAGCTAGCCTATGTACTTCAATAAACATTGGGTTTAAATTCATGTCTTTAATTGCTAGGAAAGCTGGATTAAATCTTTCAACATGACCTACTTGTAATTTCACATTTGCTTCGCGAACCATATTCATCAAATCTCTTCCTTCTTGAATTGTATTGGTGATTGGCTTTTCAACAAACACATGTTTTCCTTTTCGTATGGCTTGCATGCAAATTTCAAAATGTTGGTTAGTAGGTGTAATTACATCAATAATATCGCATGCATCAATTAATTTTTCTTCATCCATATATCTTTTTAAACCATACTTTTCAGCTACTTCTTTTGCATGATCATTATTTGGATCAAAAAAGCCAATTAATTTGATGCCCGGAATTTCTTTCCAGTTATTAATATGGAATTTTCCTAAATGTCCAACTCCAAAAACGCCTACTTTTAGCATATCTATTAATATTGATGAGTAAAGGTAATTAAATCAATAGCGGTTAATTAAATAATTCAAACTCTTTTATATGCGTTAATTCAAGTTCATTCATCAGCGTTTGGGCAAATGCACTAATATGAGGCAGCTCATATTTACAATAAAACGATAGTGTTTGAATTTTTCCTTTATTGAAGTTAATTTCCTTTTTAGAGAGATTTTCATTTTCAAGCTTTTTGGTAGCAATTGTTCCCATTTTTAACCATTGCCATCCTATTACTACGTAACTAATCATTTCCATAAATACGGAAGCGTCTGCTAAATATCTTTCCACTTCGCCAGCAATTGCATATTTGTAGATTTGTTGTAAAGTTTTTTCTAAAACTTTTATTTCTTTAGCTAGTTGATTTGCAACTTCAACTAACGATGGATATTTTAATGCTTCTTCAATTGAAGTGTTTATAGCAATGGTTAGTAAATGCATTGCTTTGCCTTTTTCCATGGTAACTTTTCTACCTAGTAAATCAATGGCTTGAATTCCAGTAGTGCCTTCATATAGCGACATAATTTTTAAATCTCTGTAATGTTGTTGAACCGGAAAGTCGGTTGTATATCCATATCCTCCTAATGTTTGAATGGCTAATGAAGCAGATCTACTTCCATGTTCAGACGAATATGTTTTAACTATTGGAGTTAAAATTTCTAGCAATAGCCAGTGATTTTGTTTTTCTTCTCCCGAAGTCACATGTGTTAAATCGTATAACTTAATACATTCTGTTCCTAATGAAAGTGATCCTTCGGTAATAGCCTTTTGTGTTAGTAACATTCTTTGAACATCTGCATGATTAATGATTAATGTAGGAGGGTTCAATGGATTTTTTTCGCTTGCCAACCTGCCCTGAGGTCGTTCCAAACAATATTGTAATGAGGCTTGATAAGCAGCCATAGCAACAGATGCAGCACACATTCCAACACTAATTCTTGCGCCATTCATCATTTGAAACATGTAGGTTAACCCTTTATGAGGTTCACCAACTAAGTAGCCAATGCAATCATTGTTATCACCAAAAGATAAATGTGTTGTTGAATAGCCTCTTTGTCCCATTTTTTGAAAATCACCAGCGCAATACACATCATTGTATTCTAAACTATCATCTTCTTTAATCCTAAATTTCGGGATGATAAAAAGTGATATTCCTTTAACTCCTGCAGGTGCACCTTCAATTCTTGCCAAAGTTAAATGCACAAAATTTGTACAGGCTTCATGTTGCCCACCAGAAATAAATATTTTCTGTCCTTTCACCAAATACTGTCCTTCTGATGATTGGGTAGCACTTGTTGTTATATCGGAAAGTGAACTTCCTGCTTGCGGTTCAGTTAAAGCCATTGTACCTTGCCATTCACCAGCAAAAATTTTTGGTACATATTTTTCAATTTGTTCAATAGAACCAAAACTAGTGATTAACCCAGCAGCCCCAGCTGATAGCCCTAAATATCCTTGAACACCATTGTTTGCTGCCTGAAATATATGGTGCGCTATGCTAAAAATCATTTCAGGTAATTGCATTCCTCCGTGTTCAAATGAGGCACTTGCTCCAATCCACCCTTGGGCTGCAGATTCAGTAATTATTCTTTTAAGACATGGGTGTGTAATTACATTTCCTTTACCATCATATTTTGCAGGATTTTCATCCATCCCTTTAAAATATGGGGCCATTTCTTGATCCGCCAATAATTTTGCAGATTCTATCATCATCCAAGTTTGCTCATCATCTAAATGTGCAAATCGTTGGTATTTAAATAAGTCTTTTATCGGATGAACTTCAAACAATAAAAATTTTAAAAAATCCATATTCGTATAACGAGCCATATTGTATGATTTTAGTTTTTTAGTAAGATTATTTTGTTATTATCTAGCACTACCTCCATCAATTGTTAAACATATTCCATTAACATATGAAGCTTCATCAGATGCAAGGTATAAGTATCCATATGCAATGTCGATTGGTTTACCCCAGTGTCCTGCTGGGATTAATGGAGTTAGTTTATTTTTTACTTCATCAGGTATTGCATTAGTCATTTGAGTTTCAATAAATCCTGGAGCAATACAGTTTGCTGTAATGCCAAACCTGCCTAGCTCAAGTGCCCATACTTTCGTCATTCCAATTATTGCAGATTTGGTTGCTACATAATTCGTTTGTCCGTAATTGCCTCTTAAACCTACATTAGATGAAGCCGAAACAATTCGTCCATATTGCTGGGATTTCATATAGCCAGCAACTATTTGAGTACAATTAAATACGCCAGTTAAATTTACAGATAGCACTTTTTCCCATTCATCATCCAACATTTTTAGCAACGTTTTATCTTTTGTTATTCCTGCATTATTAATTAGAATATCAATTCGATGATGTTTACTAATAATTTCTTTTGTCGCAATTTCAATAGCAGCTTTATCGGTAACCGATAAATTAGTAAAAAAAACTGCAAGTTGTTTACTTCTTAAACTGGCTGCAAAATTTTCGCCTTCTTCAGAAAGATCCCATATATAAACAGTAGCTCCTTCATTGGCAAACAGTTCAGCAGTTGCAGCTCCAATACCTGCGGCACCTCCAGTAATAATTGCCACTTTATTTTTTAATCGCATAAGCATATTTTATAAAATTAAACTGATTAGTTCAGCTACATATGCTGGTTTGTCTGACCCCTCTATTTCAATGGTACATTGTAAAAATAATTTTACCGATCCGTTAGGAAGCTCTTCTATGCTATTTAGTTTGGTTATTAATCTAATTCTACTATCAACTGTAACGGGACTAATAAATCTTGCTTTATTGAGTCCATAATTAAAAAACGATTGTACATTATTAATTTCAATTAATTCATAAAAAAATTGAGAAGCTAATGACATAGTTAAATACCCATGGGCAATGGTTTTTCCGCCAGGAAGTAGCTGTTTTGCTTTTTCTGTATCAATATGAACCCATTGAAAATCTAATGTTGCATTTGCAAAATCAGTTATCATCTTTTGTGTAACAGTTAGCCATTTACTAGGGCCAGCAGTTTTTCCAATATGATTCTTAATATCAACAACACCATTTATTTTTAAAATAATAGTTTGTTCTTCTTCCTTTACAATTTGCTCTTCTTTTTGTTGATGAAGGAAGTTTTGTTTAGTTAATTCTTCACGAATTTGAACAACTGCCTTTCCTAATACTTTTCTTTCCATCAAATCTTTAATAGCAGAAGGTGATTCTTTTAAAGAATAAATTTTATGAATAGGTTGACTTATTTTTGAATTATTCAAAAAAGAAAGTAATTCTCCAAAATTTTGCAAACTCTTTTTTGGCTCCCTTTCTGCAAAACTCCCCCAAAAAACTCCCACAATAGAGCAGCCTTTTAATAAGGCTAGATTAAAAGGTAATTGAGGAATTTCGCCAGTAGCAAAACCTACTACTAAATATCTACCTCCCCAAGCCATTGATCTTAAAGCTGGCTCTGTGTATGCACCACCAATAGGATCATAAACAATGTCTACTCCTTTATCTCCTGTAATTTCCTTTATGGCTGATCTTAAATCTTGTGTTAAATAATTAATGCAATAATCGGCTCCTTTGTTTTTACATAAAACCAATTTTTCATCGGAAGATGCTGCTGCAATTACTTTTGCGCCCATTAATTTTGCCAATTCAACTGCGGCAATTCCAACACCTCCAGCAGCACCTAAAACTAAAACTGTTTCTCCTTCTTTTAAATTTGCTCTATCTTTTAATGCATAATACGATGTTCCAAAAGTGTACAAACTTGTTGCAGCGGTAATAAAACTCATTGTTGCAGGGATAGGAAAAACCCTTGCTGAATCTACAACAACAGATTCAGCAAATCCGCCCCAACCACTCAATGCCAAAACTCTGTCACCTTCTCTAAAATGTTTTACTTTTGAACCTACCGCTTTTATAATTCCTGCAACTTCACCGCCTGGGGAAAACGGCAATGGTGGTTTAAATTGGTATTTATTTTGAATTATTAATGCGTCGGGAAAATTTACGCCACAATTGTAAACATCAATCAGAATTTCTCGTTCATTTGGAGTAGGGATTGGAATTTCTTCAAGCACTAATTTTTCTGGTAATCCATGTTCATTGCATAGAATTGCTTTCATAATTTCTTTTTATTTTATTGACGATTTGCTTCAAAAGCCAATCATTCTTTTGATACGTTTAATAGAGCCCTTCCAAAGGCCTCCATCAATTTGAATTCTGCGATCTGTAGTCCAAACTAAAGCTGAAATAGTAGTTACATAATGAAGTTTGCCAAAGCCCTTTTCTTTAAGTTTAAAGGCCATCCATCCGTCTTCATTGGTTCCTAGAGGGTGATTAAAACTATCCACGGCAAGACCTTGCTCTCTTCTGAAACCAGAATTAAATCCATAAACATTCATTGCCTCATCTCTAAAAATTGTATTAACCCAACGCATAAAGTCTGCCATGTACTCATAAAAAAAATAAACAAATCTTCTTGTTTTGCCTATCGGGATAAAAGAAAATCTTCCATAAACTGCGGCAATATTATTATTTGATATAAGTGGATTAGTCATCTGTTCTATCCAATCAATAGGATAGATTGTATCAGCATCTGCATTAAGTATATATTTTCCTTTTGCATTTGCTAAACCAGCATTTCTAGCATGGGTTATTCCTTGCTTTGTTTGGAGTACACATTTAATTCCAGTAGAGTTTACTAAATCTTCGGTTCTGTCAATAGAATTATTATTTACTACAATTATTTCAACAGGCCATTGTGTTTTGTTGTTGCTCAATGAAAACAGCGTTTGAAGTATATTTTCTGCTTCATTGTAAGCTGGAATTACAATTGAAATTAAAGGCTGTTCACAATATAAACTTTGATACAATATTTTAATTCTACTATAAGTGGACTCATCAGATGGATTTAATTGATAAATCTGCATAATATAAGGCGGAATGGCAATTGGTTTCATTGATACAAAATAATACAATAATTGACTAAAAATAGCTAAAGTTTATGTTATCAATGAAATGCGTAGCTGTACAACTGAATTTATTTAGTATTTTTTTGGTTTACTTGTTATAATATCAACGAATTTGAATATTTTCACTTGTAATTTATTGATTGTTTGATAGTCAAAAATGCTTAACAAATAGTAAAATCATTGTTTTATGCCGTCTACTAGTTCATCTTTAATAAAAATTGTTGTTGTAGAGGATGAGATGACCATGCAACTCGTTTTAAAAAAATACCTTGGAAATCAATATGAAGTAGAGATTTTTAAGGATGGAATTGATGCAATGGCTTTTTTACAGCAAGGTAATATTCCTGACCTTATAATTAGTGATTTAAATACACCTATCATGGGCGGATTGGAATTAACTAAGCAATTGAAAGCGAGCGATTTGTTTAAGAATATTCCAATTGTAATTTTGTCTGGCGAAGAAAGTTCTGAAACAATCATAAAATGCCTTGAAGCAGGCGCAGATGATTATTTGGTGAAACCATTTAATCCAAAAGAATTAGAAGCTAGATTAAGAGTTGTTCTTAGAAGGATAAGAAAATAATTCAAGCGATGTTAGATTCGGAATTAGCTAAACAAGAAAAAATTATTGCACTTATTGCCTGCGATAATTTAATTACCTCCATTTTTTTGAGTGCTAACTTTGGTGATAAGAAAGTGATTTCTTTCAACAACGAAAACGAATTTTTTAATACCCTAGAAGCAAATTATTCAAATTTTGTCGGAATTGTTTCTCAATCTGAAGTTTTAGGGCCTTGTGGAATTGCTCTATTAAAAACCCTTAGAAAAAAGAAACATTTAAGCATTCCCTTTTTTTTAGTAAGTCAGCAGGTAGGTGAAAGTACTGCTAAACTCGCATTAAAATCTGGTGTATCTGATGTGTTTAAACTCCCCGTAAGTAAAGAAAGGATAGAAATTAGGCTGAATTTATTGGTAGACAAATGGGAACAATTAAAAAACACCAATGTTGTAGAAGATTTCCGAAAGTATAAAATACCGTTTATTAAAAGAGTATTTGATATTGTGTTTGCAGGCACTACATTAATTTTATTGTTACCATTATTTTTAATAATTTGTATTTTATTGAAATTGGAATCAAAGGGCCCTATATTTTATTATGCATTAAGAGTTGGCTCGGGATATAGAACGTTCAAGTTTTACAAATTCAGATCAATGTTTGTAAATGCCGATAAAAGATTGAAAGAATTAAAATATTTAAACCAATATTCTACTACAAATGATGCTACTTCTTCTGAAATAAAATCGGAACAATATTTATGTGATGATTGTATTACTGCTGGGACTCAATGCCAGTTCCCTATGTATTCAGATACTATTCGATGGTGTGAGAAGCAATATAATACCAATAAGAAATCAAAAGCCGGGTCTGCTTTTTTTAAGCTAAAAGATGATCCACGCATCACAAGAATTGGCAAATTTATTAGAAATACCAGCATTGATGAATTGCCTCAATTGTGGAATGTTTTAATTGGAGATATGAGTATTGTTGGCAATAGGCCACTTCCATTATATGAAGCAGAAAAGCTAACTACAGACAAATATGTAATGCGTTTTATGGCACCAGCAGGAATTACTGGATTATGGCAGGTAGAAAAGCGTGGAAAAGGAGAAATGTCGGAAGAAGAAAGGTTAATACTAGATAACAAGTATGCCGAAAATCAAAGTTTTTTTGATGATATAAAATTAATTTTAAGAACTATACCCGCTTTATTTCAATCTGAATCAGTTTAAATTTTTTTCCAGTCTTTCTGTTCAAAATCATACTGCTTAATTATTTTAGCTGGATTCCCTGCAACAACAGAATATGGAGGCACACTTTTAGTAACTATTGCCCCTGCAGCAACAACACTGTGTTTTCCAATTGTTACACCAGCAGTAATTACTGAATTAGCAGCAATCCAACAATCATCTTCAATTACAATTGGGTTTGTAATAATAGGTTGCTTGTGAATTGGAATATGAACGTCTTTATACTCATGATTGAGCGCGCTTGCAACGATATTTTGGGCAAAAATAACATTGTTACCAATTAGAATTGGTCCAATAATTACGTTTCCCATTCCTATAAGTGTATGATGGCCAATTAAAACATCTCCAACTCCATTGTTGATAGTACTAAACGCTTCTATTATTGAATCGTTTCCTAAATTAAATTGATTAAAAGGTAATACGTCTAGTCTGGTTCTCCACCTGATAATAGCGTTTTTTCCCATTTTATGAAAAAAAGGATTAATAAATAACTTTACCCAAAGTCTGGGTTTGGCTTCATTTTTTGGAACAAGTGCCCAATGAACCCATTTTTTTAGACTCGGGTTAGCTTTAATTTTTTCTTTTAGTGACATATATATAAACAATACGTGAATGTGTATAGAAAGGGGATAAACAAAGGCCTTTTATGTATATAATTATTATCTTTAATTTGCGTGAATATCATTGCTTTAGATAAAAATAATCCTTTTTTTAGAAAAGCAATCAATTGGTTATTTACCATTAATATATAATATGCTTTTTAGTAGTGCTTTAATGAGCTTAAAACGTAAATGTTACCCTAAACTATCTAAAATAGTATTATGTATATTTTTTATTGCAGGATTTCAATGCACTGTTCAATCTCAAGAGTCATTGATACCCGAATTATCATATCCTTTATTAGAAAAACTCATATTTACTGCTAAGCAAAATTACCCTAGGGTAAAAACGTATAATCATAGAATTAATATAGCCAATTTGAATGTTCAAAAGGCAAAATTGTCTTGGTTAGATTTCTTTTCTTTTTCAGCTTTCTATTCGCCTAGTACCTCAGTTACACTAACAAACGTAACTTATACAGGTACGCAGATTGGGCTGTTTATTAATTTTGGCTTAATTGCACAAAAACCAAATGCGGTTAAACAAAGTAAAGAAGAATTGGCAATAGCAAAATTGGCAGCAGATGAATATTTAATTACCATTGAAACTGATGTTAAAACAAGGTATTTCAGGTATATGCAAGCCCTCACAACGCTTAAAGTTAGAAGCCAAATTTCACTAGATGTGAATGCCGTATATAAACAGATAAAATATAAGTTTGAAAGAGGTGAAGCTACTTTTGTAGATTATAGTACAGCACTAACTCAAAATGCAAAACAGCGTGAAGATGTAATTGGAGCAGAAGGTGCTGTTTTATTGGCCAAGAGTAGTTTAGAAGAATTATTGGGTAAAAAGTTAGAAGAGATAAAGTAAATGGAACTAAATAAATTTTTTAAACTCGTTTACAAAAAGAAGTATGTACTAGTAATAGTTCCATTGATTACAGTAATTATCACCTATTTCCTAGTTAGAAAACTTCCAGATACATATAAATCTCATGCAAAAATTTCTACTGGAATTACAGATCAATCTAGTCAAATTCTTTCTTCCTCCGATATGTCGCAGGAGTCGAAAATTGCACAGCAGTTTAGCAATCTTTTAGAAGTGTTTCATTTAAAGAGGGTATTTGATCAAGTATCTTTTCAATTGATATTACATGATTTAACTGATAAAAAACCATTTCGCTCTCAAAGTAAATTAATAAAGCAAATTGGTCCGCAGGCAAGAGCTCATGCAATTGAAGTTTTTACACAAAGACTCAAATCTAAAGAACCACTTTTTTTATGGGACTCAGACCAAAATGGGTTGAATCAACTACTGATATCAATGGGATATGATGAGCAAACTCTTCAAAAAAAAATAATTCTATATCGCGCAAATAGTAGTGATTTTATTGATGTGGAAATAGAGTCTGAGAATCCATTTTTATCTGCATTCATAATTAATACACTTTGTAAAGAATTTCTTGATTATTATAGCGACTATACAAGATCCAATCAACTAAGGGCTGTAAATTTTTTAGACACCTTGATGAAACAGAAGTATGATTCAATGAATAATAAAATGAG
>JAYTXG010000265.1:0-8227 GCA_043743375.1 Sphingobacteriia bacterium | reverse complement strand
AGGTGGATTTGCAGGATTTAAAATTGCACCTTGAGATAGTACGCCAAATGTGGCAAGAAATAAAACAAAACGCATGATGCCAGAAATTATAATGCCACTGATAGCACTTCTATTTATCTCGGGCAAACTATTTTCACCTTTGATGCCAGCATCTAATAAACGATGTGCACCTGAAAAAGTAAGATAACCGCCAACAGTTCCACCAACAATTGTTACAATAGCCGCAGCACTAAGTTTAGCGGGAATAAAACTATGGTATACGGCTGTAGCTATTGGTGGGCTTGCTTTCCAAGCAATAAATAAAGTAAGAACAATCTTTAGTGTTCCTAAAATTTTGGTAAAGCCATCCAACATTTTACCAATTTCCTGTAACCAAAATAAAGTTAATGCAATAATGCCGCTAATTATAGCACCTTGTTCAAATGACAAACCAGTTAATACATTGATACCTAAGCCACAGCCAGCGATATTGCCAATATTAAAAGCAAATCCACCAACTACAATCAATGCGGAAAGGATATAACCTAGGCCAGGTAATAATTCGTTTGCCAAATCTTGCGCCCGCATTTCTGCTACTGCAAGAATGCGCCAAACATTTAGTTGAGCTCCAATATCAATTAAAGATGTAACTAAAATTACAAATCCAAAACTAGCCATCAACTCTTTAGTGAATACGGTAGTTTGAGTAAGAAAACCCGGACCAATAGATGAATTGGCCATTAAAAAAGCGGCACCCAAACCAACTCCACCAAAGGAGCTAATATTAAATCGTTTGAACATTAATTTTTTTATTGATAAAACTTCTGCGAATAACTTTGGCAAAATCTACAGCTTTATTATTATCTCCATGTAAACAAATGGTATCTGCTTCAACAGCTACTATGGTTTTATCATATGCAGTAACTGTTTTATATTCGATCATTTGTAAAGCTTGTTGTATTGCTTTTTCTTCATCTGTAATAATAGAATACGATAAACTTCGAGAAATTAAAAGCCCCTCAGATGTATATGTTCTATCGGCAAAAACTTCTGAAGCAGTAGTTAAGCCTAATTTTTTTGCTTCAGTAATTAAATGGCTATTACTCAATCCATATACTATTAATGAAGCATCCAATTCTTTTATTACAGACGCAATAATATAACTCATGGTTTCATTAGCTGCTGCCATATTGTACAATGCCCCATGAGGTTTTATATGATGCAATGAACTACCAGCTCTTTTACAATGATCTTGTATTAATATAATTTGTTCAGCCACAAGATCATATAATTCACAATCAGATAATTGCCTATTTATTCTGCCAAAATTTTCTTTGTCTTTAAATCCAGGATGTGCGCCAATCGCTACTTTATTAATCAAGCAAAGATCAATAGTTTTTTTAATGGTTTCTTCATTGCCTGCATGATAGCCACAGGCAATATTAGCCGAACTAATATATTGCATCAGTTCTCCATCATTTTTACAACCCTCCCCTAAATCACAATTAATGTCTATGGTATGCATCGAGTTGTAAGATACAAGCATTTGTTAATTGTTGCAAATGTTGCTCTTGATGATGCAATAATTTTTGGGCAACTTCAACTTCAGTTTCACTGAAAAATAGTAGATCATTTAAATTTTTTTGGGCAATTTTAGGAAAGTCGGCACCTATAATATGTCCTATTCTTGGATAGCCACCAGTTGTTTGATGGTCGGCCATTAGTACAATACATTGCCCCGAAGGTAATAATTGAATAGTACCTCGAGTAACGGCAGAAGAAATCATTTCTATAGGTTCGTTAAATTGCAGGGTTGGCCCACTTAATCGATAACCCATACGATCACTTTGCGGCAATATGTTGAATGATGATGAAACAAATAATTTCTTTGATTGATCATTCAATAAATTAAACTCATAGCCCATAATAAAACGCAATGCATGATCAGTATAAAATTCCTCAACAGACGCTTTCCATGGAAGAATAGAGCAGATTGAATTAGAAACACTTTTTATTGAATTGATATGTAAACTTATTATATCACCAGCTCTAAATGCCCTTCCTTCATACCCTCCAGCTCCTGCTTTTAAATTTGTGCTATAGCTATTGAGCCATTCACTCAGTTCAAATCCACCCTGTACAGCTATATAACCAATTTGCTTTGATTTTTTTGCCGAAAAATGTAACACTGAATTGGCAGGAACAAAAACAGGATGATTAATTGGGATTGATTTGCCATTTATTTCGGCACTAAAATCGGCACCACTTAATGCAATAAAAGTAGACTGGTTAAACTGAATTACTGGTGCAGGAAAAAAAAATTCCATAACTGCTTCATCCAATTTATTTAATACCAAAGCATTGGCAACTTGCATGGCTCTTATATCCATAGCTCCACTCGGATTAATACCCAAATGCTGATAACCAAAACGACCAGCATCCTGTATAGTGGTTAATAATCCGGGTTTTAAAATTGCGATGCTCACTATTGTACTTCTTTTTTTATTTGTTTAAATTCATCTAAGCTAATGGAGTTAAATTGAACAGTATCACCTGGTTGCAATAAACAAGGAATTTCTTTTGTTACATCAAATATATTAAACGGTGTTTGTCCTATTAACTGCCATCCACCCGGAGAGTCTAATGGATAAATGCCCGTTTGTTCACCTGCAATTCCAACACTTCCTTTAGGAACAAATATGCTTGGTGTTGATTTTCTTTTGATACGTATTCTTTCATCAACCGAAGCCATATACGGGAACCCAGGTAAAAACCCAATCATGAAAACTTTATATATGGGTTGAACATGTAATTGTATAATTTTTTCTTCGGATAAACTAGTTTGATTTGCTATATAGCTTAAATCGGGCGCAACAGACGAATGATAACATACAGGAATTTTTATCAACCTGCTTTGTACAGCATACTGATTATAATATTGTAGCTTTTCAAGCACACTTGTTTTTATTTGATTAAATGCTGTAACAGTAATATTGTTCTTATTTAATTCAACAACATTGTACACGATGGTAAGACTATTGTAGGCAGGTATAATATCAATAATATATGGCAAAGAACTCTGTTTTAGATTATGAAAGAGTTGTATTACTATATCGTTGGTTGCCTCATCAATTGTATTTCCCCATTGAATAGTAAGTGCATTGTCACCTGTAGGATAAAAAATAGGCTGAGGCAGTAGCATTACTGAAAGGTAATCAATGATGCATAACTTGCAACTGTAATAAATAATTTTCCAGTATAGGAGATGGCTGGTTTTATTCTTTAATTTAATGAAAAATATTGGTTAATGAAAACTTATTAAAAATATTTCTATAGCTTCAATTTCCTTAATAGTAATCTCTAAAAATCTAATTTGCATGCAAAACAATATTTTTATTCATCATGTTTATTTTTGGTTAAAAAACCATGACAGCGTAACTGATAGAGCAAAATTAATAGATGAATTAGACAAATTATCTAAAGTGTCTACTATTCGTTTTGCACATATTGGTGTGCCAGCAAATACCGATCGTACTGTTGTTGAAAAAGGATATGCCGTTTCTTGGCTTTGCTTTTTTGATAATATTGCCGACGAGGAAACGTATCAAAACCATCCGTTTCATCTTGAATTTATTGAAGCTTGTTCTTCACTTTGGGAACGAGTGCTGGTGTATGATTCTATAGGTCCTGAGAGATAAAGTACAATTATCAAATTTCCATTTATCTAATTTTCTTCGTAATAATCTGGTTCTTTACTATCTTCCAAGCTCAACAAGCTTATTATGAAGAAAAATTATTTATTAGTACCCCTATTGGTGCTAATTGTTAATCAGTTAACTGCTCAAACCGATCCTAAGTGGATGCGATATGCTGCCATTTCGCCTGATGGAAAAACCATTGTGTTTACTTTTAAAGGAGATATTTATAAAGTGGCAAGTGTTGGAGGTGCGGCAACTGCATTAACCATGCATGAGGCACACGATTTTATGCCGGTATGGAGTCATGATGGAAAAACAATTGCTTTTGCTAGTGACAGATATGGCAATTTCGATATTTTTACTATTTCTGTAAATGGTGGAGAAGCCAAAAGAGTAACTTATCATTCTGCATCGGAGTATCCTTATGATTTTTCTCAGGATGATAAAAACATTATTTTTGGTTCATCAAGAATGGACTTAAATACCAATCGCCAGTTCCCAACAGGCTCTATGCCTGAATTATATAGTGTTGGTGTAAATGGAGGAAGACCCATACAACTATTAACTACTCCAGCAGAAGACGTAAAAGTAAGTAAGGATGGATCTAAATGGATTTATCATGATAAAAAGGGGGGCGAAAATGCATGGCGTAAACACCATACCTCAGCAATTACTAGAGATATTTGGGTATACGATGTAAAAACATCGAAACATACTAAAATTACTTCATTTAATGGAGAAGATCGTAGCCCGATTTTTACAGATGGTGAGAAAGCCATGTTTTATTTGAGTGAAGAAAGCGGCAGTTTTAATATTCATAAAATGAATTTAGCTGGGGGCAAAAGCGAACAGCTTACTAATTATAAAAAACATCCTGTTCGTTTTTTAAGTGCGGCTAATGACGGTACAATTTGTTTTGGATACGATGGAGAATTATATACCATGAAAGCCGGTTTATCTCCTAAAAAAGTAGGTGTAACTATTTTGGCGGATAATAGAAAAAATGACGAACAATTAATTAGGGTATCAACAGGAAGCAGTATTAGCGTTGCTCCTAACGGAAAAGAAGTTGCATTTCTTTTTAGAGGAGAAGTGTTTGTTACTAGCGTAGATGGCGGCATTACAAAAAGAATTACCAATACACCTGAGCAAGAATCAAGTGTTAGTTTTTCTCCTGATAGTAAGTCAATTATTTATTCTTCTGAAAGAAATAATAAGTGGAGCGTATACGAATCTAAAATAGTAAGAGCAGATGAACCTTATTTTTTCACATCTACACTAATTAAAGAAACTGCCATTTTAGAAAATGCAAATGATAATACACAACCCTTATATTCTCCCGATGGTAAAGAAATTGCATTTGTAGAAAATAGAAACAATGTGCGTATTTATAATATTGCATCTAAACAAGCTCGCACTATTTTAGGGATCAATCAAATTTTTGCGTTTGTCGAAAATGATCAATATTATCAATGGAGCCCGGATAGTAAATGGTTATTATTCGATTATTCAATTCCTGGTAGTGCTGTTGGCGAAGTTGGTTTGGCAAGTGCAGATGGTAAAAAAATTATGAATATTACCGAAAGTGGATACAATGATTTTAGGCCTAAATGGGTACTAGGCGGCAAAGCCATGTTATGGCAAAGTAATAGAGATGGATTGCGAGCTGCTGCTATGAGCGGAGGCGCTCAAAGCGATGCGTATATGATGTTCTTTACCCAAGAAGCTTTCGACCGATTTAAATTAAATAAAGATGAATTTGCTTTAGTAAAAGATATTGAAGAAACCAAAGCAAAAGCCGATACTTCTAAAAAGAAGGGAGTAGTTAAAGACAGTGTAGTTATAGAATGGGAGGGACTATCACAACGTAAAACTAAAGTTACCATTCACTCTTCTAGCATGAGTGATGCACTAATAAGTAAAGACGGAGAAACATTGTACTACTTAGCAAAATTCGAAAAAGGAATGAATGTATGGACTACTAATTTGCGTACCAAGGAAACAAAAATGTTGGTGCCCTTAAATGCTGGTGGTGCAAGTATGGCTTGGGATAAAGAACAAAAAAATATTTTCATTAGTAGTGATGGAGGAATAATAAAATTAGATCCTGTAACCAGTAAGCAAGATAAAATAGGAATTAGTGGAGAAATGATGGTGAATACTACAGCAGAACGCCAAGCTATGTTTGAACATGTTTGGCGCAGAACCAAAAAAACATTTTACAATAAAACATTTCATGGAATTGATTGGGATAGCTATAAGCCCGATTATGAAAAGTATATTCCTTCAATTGGCAACAACTATGAGTTTAGTGAAATGTTGAGTGAATTATTGGGAGAATTAAATGTGAGTCATAGTGGTAGTAGCTATGGAAGTTTTAATACTTCTGGAGATGCAACAGCATCATTGGGAATATTTTTTGATGCTAGTTATAAAGGGGAAGGTGTAAAAATCGAAGAGATAATTAAAGATGGCCCATTGGATAAAGCAGGAATGAATATCAAAGCAGGAACTGTAATTGAATCAATTGATGGAGAAACAATTTCGGCCAACAAAGACATTGCACAGTATTTAAATAGAAAAGCTGGTAAAACTGTTTTGTTGTCTATTATTGAAGGAGCTATTAAAAGGGAACTAACTGTAAAAGCAGTTACAGGCGGTGAAGAAAATGTATTGTTGTATAAAAGATGGGTTAAAAGAAATGCAGATGAAGTAGAAAAACAAAGTGGTGGAGCTTTAGGATATGTGCATATTCCTGGAATGAATGATGGAGCATTTAGAAGTACTTATGAAGACATTATGGGAAAATATTTCGACAAAAAAGGAGTAGTGGTTGATACTAGAAATAATGGCGGCGGAGATTTAGTGGCAGACCTTGCAGTATTCTTAAGTGGTAAAAAATTCATGGACTATACCAATGATGTAAGAAGCAATGGATATGAACCTAATTTTCAATGGACCAAGCCTAGCATTTCAATTGCTAATGAAGCTAATTATAGCGATGGACATTGTTATGCATACATGGTACAAGAATTAAAAGTAAATAAGTTGGTAGGTATGCCTGTACCAGGTACTTGTACTTTTGCAGCTTGGGAAAGTTTGATGGATACTGGTATTCGTTGGGGCGCACCTTCTGTAGGTGTTAAAAATACTAATGGTAAGTATTTAGAGAATAGTCAAACAGAGCCAGATATAAAAGTGATGAACGAGTATGAAATAGTTAAAAAAGGTGTTGATCAACAATTAGAAGCTGCGGTAAAAGAATTGATGAAGACGATAAAATAAATTGTTAATAGATAATACTTAAAGTGCCATAACAATATTATGGCACTTTTTTGTTTTAGATTTATACTAATTAATTTTTAGTTATGTTTAAATTCTTATTAGTCTCGTGTTTTATTTTTATATCAAGCCTAAATTCTTTCGCTCAAAAAATTAATTTAATTGGAAATTTAATAAATGAAAAAGATTCTAGTTCAATAAGCTACGTTAGTATAAAACTAATAAAAAGTAACACATACTTTGACACTGATGAAAAGGGCTTTTTTTCAATTTCAAGCAATATTAATGATACACTATTCTTTTCATGTATTGGATTTAATAATTTTATAATTGCAGTTAAAGATTTTGAGAGCAATAAATTTATTCAGTTAAAAGAAATAATTTACGAGCTAGATGAAGTTATAGTCAAGTCTGGGAGCTTTCAAAAAATAGGCATCATTGATGAAAAACAAACCAGATCGTTTGCTGGCGAACAACAATCTGATATATATGAGATTACTACTTTAATTGAAGTGCCAGATACTATAAAGGAATACAAAATTGCAACTGTCTATTTCAAACAGATGAATTTTTCTGAGGATATACCTCTAAGATTACATATTTATTCTGTGGGTGAAAATGGTCTGCCCGATAAAGAACTACTCAAGCAGCAAATTATTTTTTCCGAAAAAGATCATTACAATGGCGTTATTAGTATTAATGTAAAAAATCAAAACATTATTATCGAGAAAGCTTCTTTTTTCATCGGATTACAATGGATCAAGGCAGGTAAAATTGATATACCTAAGATTCGTAAAAATGACATTGGAATTGGAGAAACATCTATGATTGCAAAAAGACTAACTTATCACAGAGGAAGGGTATTTAATTATCAATGGTATTCATTTAATGAGGATGGAGTTGTAATTTTTTCTAAAGACGCAGGAAAGCCAGCTTTAGTTACTAGCCCATTAAAAGGAAACCCAATTAACGTATTAGCTTCAGCGCAAATAGAGGTTTTTTAAAATACAGTAAACTAAATATTCAGTGATAGAAAGAGCCATTATTTATATCCTTTTTTAGATCAAAAAAATGGGCAGCTCTATTCTGTAAAAGGCTATATAAAAAAATGAAGAGCAACTCTATGTATGCGCTCAAATCATATGAAATCAAAAAAATAACCGAGGAGGTTCGTGCATAATGTTGTGTAAAAAATATCAATTGGTCTTGAAAAAGCATATGCCAAACTGATTGAGTTTAATAAACAAAAACAAACTGAGCTAGTTATA
>JAYTXG010000264.1:0-4431 GCA_043743375.1 Sphingobacteriia bacterium | reverse complement strand
GATACATTAGTTGTTAGCGGCTATACATTCAATAGTAAAAAAATAATGATAGATGGAGCGGAATACGCTAAAACTTTGTCTAATCCTAGAGATCCAAATAGTTTAATTAATGATTTAATTGCTGCAATTTATCGAGTTGATCTTTCTGCAGCATCTAAAGCGCTATTAAAAAAAGATATATTGCTTGCAGGACAGACTACTGATTTTTATTGGACGGAAGCTTGGGATTTATTTATTTCTACTCCAACAAATACAATAAATGCTACTTCAGTAAAAAATAAAGTAAGGGATTTAATTAAATACTTAATGAACCTAGCTGAATACCAGCTCTCATAAATTTTTGTATATGAAAAGGAGAGATTTCTTACGAAACACCATACCAGCGGGTATTGTATTGCCTTCATTGGTTGCCGGATTTTCGTTCAAAGCTTTTGGTGCCGACTCTGCTTTTGCTCAATCTTTATTATTACCTATTACTGAAACCGATCATGTAATTGTGATTATTCAATTAAATGGAGGTAATGACGGATTAAATATGGTAATCCCTTTAGAAAATTTCAGTAATTATGCTTCAGCAAGAAGTAATATTTATATCCCAGAAAATAATGTGCTAAAATTAAATGGTATTACAAAAACTGGGTTACATCCTGCAATGACTGGTTTGCAAACTATGTTTAATGAAGGAAAGCTCAATGTAATTCATTCTGTTGGCTACCCGATGCCAAGTTTTTCTCATTTTAGAGCCACAGATATTTGGATGAGTGCAAGCGATAGTGATAAGGTTGTGAATAATGGTTGGGCTGGAAGATACTTAAACTATGAGTATCCAAACTTTCCTAATGGTTATCCCAATTCAACAATGAAAGATCCATTGGCCATACAAATTGGATCGGCAACTTCGCTTACTTTTCAGGGCCCGGCAGTTAACATGGCAATGAGCATTACTAACCCTACTACTTTTTATAATTTAATAAATGGGGTGCAGGATACTGCACCAAATACACCAGCAGGTAAGGAGTTAACTTTTGTAAGGCAGATTTCACAGCAAACTCAACAATATGCTACTGTAATAAAAGATTCAGCAGCAAGGGTTACAACACAGGCTACTTACCCAATTGGAAATGGTTTGGCAGATCAACTAAAAATTGTTGCTCGTTTAATAAAAGGCGGTTTGCAAACGAGGGTATATATGGTTAATTATGGCGGGTTTGATACGCATTCTGCACAAGTAAATAGTACCGATACTACTATTGGAGCACATGCAACTTTATTGGGTAATGTAAGTAACGCTATCAAAGCATTTCAGGATGATCTTAAATTTTTGGGAATTGAAGAAAGAGTAATTGGAATGACTTTCTCAGAGTTTGGAAGAAGAATAAAAAGTAATGCAAGCACAGGAACCGATCATGGAGCAGCGGCACCATCTTTTATTTTTGGAAAAAATGTAATTGCTGGTGTTACAGGTGATACGCCCAATTTTGGAGCTTCAGTAACTGTTAATGATAATATACCATTTCAATATGATTTTAGAAGTATCTATTCAACCATATTATCAAATTGGCTTTGCGTAAATGATAGTGATTTGCAACAAGTGATGTTGAAGAATTTCCAGAATCTTCCTTTAGTAAATGCTGCAGGCTGTAAGAAAGCAGTTAACCTTTCAGGTGAATCATTAATCAGTAATTATCCAAATCCATTTACAAATACTACTATCATTACTTTTAAAACCAATGGTGCACATACGTTAATACAAATTATAGATACTTCAGGTAGGGTAATTGCTAATTTAACCGATAAAGATTATCCTGCTGGTACCTATACGGTAGCATTTAATGGGGGCAATTTGCCTAATGGTGTATACTATGCTCGGCTTCAAAATATGGCCACTCAGCAAGTGCGCGCTATGCTTAAAGTGCGTTAATTATTCTCTTTTTGATTTTTTTGCAACAATGATGTAAATACTTGTAAATTTGCTTACATTTGCAACATGGTAGCAATTAAAAACAACATCGGGAAGTCCATATTCGTCATTTTTCTCCTTCTATTATCTTCAATTTTTTCTATAGCCAATGTAGCAAATTTGGATAAAGCCATTTTAACCGGAAAAGTGATTGATGCTGTTACTGGAAATCCTTTGCCAGGTGCAGCTATTTATTTGCATGAAGTAAAAGTGGGAACTATTTCAAGCAATGATGGAAGTTTTTCAACTCCATTAGTTCCTTATGGTAAATACTTAATAGAGATTTCTTTTATAGGTTATAAATCAATTATAGAAACAATAACCATAGGTGCAAATAATACCAAAGATTTTAAATTGCAATTAGCAGTTATTGAAAACGAATCAGTAACTGTTACAGGAGTTGCTTCGGCTGTAAGAACAAAACAAACTGCTCAACCAGTTAGTGTTGTTAAAAAGAATGATTTTCAAAAGACTTCAAGCACCAATTTAATTGATGCGCTTAGCAGAATGGTGCCAGGTATTACTGCTTTAACAACGGGAGCCTCAATTAGTAAACCTATAATACGTGGACTTGGTTATAACAGAGTAATTACTATTAATGATGGTATACGACAAGAAGGACAACAGTGGGGTGATGAGCATGGTATAGAAATAGATGAAGCTAGTGTTCAGAGAGTAGAAGTATTAAAAGGACCAGCGTCTTTATTATATGGAAGTGATGGTATGGGAGGTGTGATTAATATTATTACTAATAATCCAGTTGAACAAGGACGAATTTTAGGAAGTTTCAACACTGGATTTTTAGATAATAATGGCTTAATCAGTACCAATACAAATGTTGCAGGGCATTTAAAAAATGGATTTAATTGGAATATATATGGCTCTATAAAATCTGCAAAAGATTATAAAAATAATTATGATGGGAGAGTGTTGAATAGCCGATTTAATGAGCAAAATTTTGGGGGATATATTGGCATCAACAAATCTTGGGGATACAGTCATTTGTTGGTGAGCAATTTTAATCAACATCTTGGATTGATAGAAGGAGAAAGAGATTCTGCAACGGGTAAATTTTTATTATTTGCAGGAACCGCCATCCAGAAAATTGCAACTAATGAGGAGTTGAATAGCAGATCATTGCAAACGCCTTCTCAAGGAATTAATCATTTTAAAATAGCTAGTGACAACAACTTTGTAGTAGGTTCTGGAAGATTAAATATTAATATTGCGTATCAACAAAATAAGCGAAAAGAGTTTGGCGACCCATTTGCAACATCAACACCAGGGCTTTATTTCGATCTTCAAACAGTTAATTATAATTTTCAATATCATTTTGCTGAAAAGATTGGTTGGAAAACTGCAATTGGTGCCAATGGAATGTTTCAACAAAATAAAAACCTTGGAGAAAAATTACTAATTCCTGCGTACAATCAGTTTGATGCTGGCGTTTTTGTATACACAAGAAAAACGTTTAATAACATTACATTGAGTGGTGGATTGAGAGTTGATCATAGGAATTTACAAACCGATGCACTTAAAAATTCGAGTGGAGTAACCAAGTTCAATCAGTTGAACAGAACATTTGGAGATTTTAGTGGAAGCGTTGGTTTGGCATACGAAGCTTCAGAAACAGTAACAATAAGGGCAAATATGGCAAGAGGTTATCGGGCTCCTTCTGTTTCTGAATTAGCTAGTAATGGTGCACATGAAGGAACAAATAGATATGAGTACGGCGATCCAAATTTAAAAACAGAAAATTCTTTGCAATTTGATGCAGGTATTGAAGTAAATACACAACATGTAAGCTTTATGTTCAATGCATTTTACAACAATATCAACAATTATATTTTCTATAGTAAGTTGAGTAAAAAATTGGGTGGAGATTCAACAGTAAAAGTAGATGGACAAGACTTGATGGCATTTAAATTTAATCAATCAAGTGCTAGTTTATATGGGTTTGAAGCAAAGATAGATTTGCATCCACATCCATTAGATTGGCTACACTTTGCCAATACATTTTCTATGGTTGCCGGAAAGTTTAATGAATCATTTGAAGGAGTGAATAACTTACCCTTTATACCTCCTGCAAGATTGTTAACAGAGCTAAGAGCAGATATTAAAAAGACTGGGATATTTAAAAACCTATATGTAAAAGGAGAGCTCGATTTTGGTTTTGCTCAAAACAATGTATTTACCGCATACAATACGGAGACTGCAACACCTAGTTATACTTTATTAAATTTTGGTACAGGTGCGGATATTACACAAAAAGGTAAAACTTTATTCTCCCTTTATTTATCAATGAATAATATTACCGATGTTGCTTATCAAAACCACATGAGTAGATTAAAATACACTGCAGAAAATAATGTGACTGGAAGAACAGGTGTATTTAATATGGGACGCAACTTTAGTATTAAAGTAAATGTGCCATTTGGTTTTAAGGTGAAGTAAGAATAAAACTGATCTCG
>JAYTXG010000263.1:0-3835 GCA_043743375.1 Sphingobacteriia bacterium | reverse complement strand
CGTATCCATTTTTTCGCCACTACTTACAAACTTAATGGGCTTATTTACTGTGTACTTAATAGTTAGTGCAGCTCCACCTCTTGTATCTCCATCTAATTTAGTTAAAACAACACCAGAAAAATCCAATCGATCATTAAAAGCTTTTGCGGTATTTACAGCATCTTGCCCTGTCATGGAATCCACTACGAACAAGATTTCTGAAGGATTAACCGCTTTTTTAATATTGGCTACTTCAGTCATCATTACTTCATCAATTGCTAATCGGCCAGCAGTATCAATAATAATTACATTTTTATTGGTTGCTTTAGCTTCTTTAATGGCATTTTGAACAATTGATACTACATCCGTATTTTCTCTTTCGCTGTATATACTTACACCAATCTGTTCTGCTAGTACCGTTAATTGATCAATTGCTGCAGGGCGATAAATATCTGCCGCCACCACTAAAGGTGATTTGCCTTTTTTGTTTTTTAAGTAATTAGCCAACTTACCTGTAAAAGTTGTTTTACCACTACCTTGTAAACCAGCTATTAATATAATTGCAGGGTTTCCATCTACTTTAAATTCGGCAGCAGCACCACCCATTAATTCAGTTAATTCATCCTGCACAATTTTGGTCATTAACTGACCTGGGCTAATTGCATTGATTACCTTTTCGCCCAGCGCCTTATCTCTTACTTTTTCGGTAAATTCTTTGGCAATTTTAAAATTTACATCCGCATCTAGTAAAGCTCTACGAATATCTTTAAGGGTATTGGCAATATTTAGCTCATTAATGCGTGCTTCGCCTTTGAGATTCTTGAACGCCGACTCTAATTTTTCTGATAAATTCTGAAACATAATTACGCCCTCCTATTAATGAAAGAGCTGCAAATATACTAGGTAGATTAAAAAGCAGCGAATTTGATATATTTATTCATAAAATTCTACCACAACGCAAGTATTTAGTATTTTTTCTGCTATTTCAGATAAAGTAAAACATTTGTTAAAAGGAAAATGCAGCTTTTAATAAAAAAAATCGTAGGCGCAGGTTTATAGAACTAATGCTTTTGAAGAACTATTAACTATTTTTACCGGACACTAGTGACTTTAAATGAAAAAATAAATGATTTAGAGGAACAACTATCCGCATTAAAGAAAGGTATTTGATATCTTTATTTGTAAAATTCAACCATGAAGCAAATATTTAGTATTGTTTTATTATTTCAATTTGCAATCCTTTTTGCTCAAAATCCTACTGCTAAAAAAGCTTTTTTAAATGAATCAACCATAGTAAAAACGACTGAAGGAATCATTTATCCTTATTCAATATGGCAGCAATTATTACAAACTGGTAATTTTTCGTTGCGTCCAGAAGAACCAGACAATGAGAAAACAGCATATATTATTTATCCTTTAACCGAAAAAGAAAAAGAAAAAAGGCTATCTTCAATGCCAAAACCCAATGAATCCAAATTTTTTACTACTGGCAAATTGTTCGGGAAGTTTAAAACGACCGACATGTATGGGAAGAAGGTTAATACGAGTGAACTTATAGGAAAAACTGTAGTGCTGAATTTTTGGTTTATAAATTGTCCTCCTTGCAGATCCGAAATTCCACATCTCAATAAATTGGTTGAAAAATATAAAGAAAATAAAAATATTGTTTTCATTGCTGTAGCACTAGATGAAGCAAGTGAAATTGAAACATTCCTGAAAAACATTCCATTCAATTATCAAATAATTGATAAAGGCAGATGGCTGGCATCCAACTATTCAATTACAAGTTATCCTACAAATGTTGTTATAGATAAAGAGGGTATTGTTCGGTTTCATTCTACTGGCTATAGTCTTCAACTGCCATTTTGGATAGAGAAAACAATAGAAGAAATAAAATAACTACCCTAAGTAAAATCTTAGGTGTTTTGATTGATTAGCACATTTTAATTTAGTTAGTGCTTTATCCTTTATTTGCCTTACTCTTTCGCGAGTTAAATTAAATCTAACCCCAATATCTTCTAAGCTCAATGCATGGTCTATTCCTAAGCCAAAAAAATAACAAACCACTGTTTTCTGTCGATCTGTTAATGTTTTTAAGCTTCTTTCAATTTCAATATGCAGCGATTCAAAGTGTTCAATTTTCTCATCCGTTTTTGCAGCATTGGTATTTTCCATTAAATCCATAATGGTTGCACCTTCACCGTCTTGCAAAGGCGTATCCATACTCACATGTTTAAAACCAACATTCATAACAGCTATTACTTCATCAACAGGAATATCTAATAAATCGGATAGTTCTTGAGGCGTTGGTTCTCTTTCAAACTCTTGCTCTAAATGCTGATATGCTTTACTTATTTTGTTGGTTAGTCCTACTTTATTTACAGGTAATCTAACTATTCTACTTTGTTCTGCCAATGATTGTAGAATACTTTGCCTTATCCACCATACGGCGTAAGAAATAAATTTAAAGCCTCGGGTTTCATCAAAACGCAATGCTGCTTTTATTAATCCTAAATTTCCTTCATTAATTAAATCAGATAATGTTAATCCTTGATTTTGGTATTGTTTAGCAACTGAAACAACAAAACGTAAATTGGACTTTATTAATCGCTCAAAAGCCTTTTGATCTCCTGTTCGAATTTTTTGTGCCAACAACACTTCTTCTTCTGGATTTATCAGTTCCACTTTACTAATTTCTTGTAAATATTTCTCTAAACTTTGTGATTCCCGGTTTGTAATCGATTTGGTTATTTTGAGCTGACGCATACTCATAATAGACTAATTTAAAGGGTAGGCATTGCGAAACTGAATTTAATGAAATAATAATGTTTTTCAAAAAAATAACATAAAATATTGATTATCAAGTATTTACAAATTAATGTTTGGTTATTTGTACTATAAAATACACAAAATAAATGTTATTTGTAAAAAAACATTTGGGAGATAGGTATTATTTGATATTATTGCAAGCCTACTATTAAGGTTAAAGAAAAATTAATGAGTAAGAAGCAATTGTTTACATTAGAATTTCCAGTTAGGTGTTCTCCTGTTATTTTATATGAGTTTTTGGCAACCCCTGCAGGTTTACAGGAATGGTTTGCTGATAAAGTAGATGAGTGGGAAAATGTGTACAGTTTCTCTTGGGGAGGTGGTGAACCAGACAAGGCAGAAATTCAGGATAAGGACGAAAATAAATTCATACGATACCATTGGCTTCACTCAGAAAAAAATGAATACTTTGAATTTAAAATAGAGAAAACGGAGATTTCTAATCAAACAATTTTGGTAATCAAAGATTTCGCAGAAAAAAACGAAATAAAAGACCAAAGTCAATTATGGAATTATCAATTAAAAGAATTGTTTCACCGTTTAGGCGCTTAATATTCGGAAAGCATCGATAATAATCGATTAAAATGAGTACCCATAAACTGATTAATATCTTCCCACTCGTCGAGTGGGATTTTTTTTGCCAGCTTTAAAAAAGGAAGTTTTTTTAGCTTGTCACCATTCCAATCAGTAATAGGAATATAATTATTTTTTTCAAAATGGTGTTGCCAAGGATCTTCTCCAACCCCTACATACCAGTCGCGCGTTTCTGGGGCATATTTCCCAAATAATTGAAAATAATTATCAATAGAAGTTCCATATTGTTGTAAATATTTTCCTTTCAAAATTAAGTGGATACTACAATGATTTCCCCACCAAAAAAAACTACGTATTGAAAATATATCTTGTTCCGAAAAAGCCCTTGGAAAATCGAGCATTACATAAGGTAATTGCTGATATTGTTCCCCTTTAGAAATTTTTGGTGCTAGTTCAAACAATGGATCGGCCTGAAAACTAGTAAATCGGCCAA
>JAYTXG010000262.1:0-1565 GCA_043743375.1 Sphingobacteriia bacterium | reverse complement strand
AGCATTTTTAGGGGCAGAAATTATCTGCCAATCGGCCTTGAAATATTTATTGATTCTTTGGGAGAAGTCGGAAATGCCCGATTTTACAAATAATTCATGCGGTTTGCCAACAGAGAGCAGTAATAATTTCATTAGGTAAATTTAATTGATTCCTAAGAAAATGTTTATTCTATTATTTTATTTTGAATCTAAACTATTTTTAATATTCGCGAGCAAATCCAATATTGATTTATATTGCATTAAACCATTGAAGTTAAATGATGATGGTTAAGTACTAATATATTATTTTAACATTCAAAATTATAGTATGAAAAATTTTATTTTCCTGTTTATTCTTGCTTTTTTAAATATTGCTAGCTATGCGCAAAGTAAAGACAGTATTGCTGTTGCTACAGCTGTTGAGCAATTAAAAGCAGCTATGGTTAGTGGCGTTGCTGAACAATTAAATTCAATAGTGTCTGACAAGTTAAGTTACGGTCATTCAGGTGGGCATGTTGAAGGGAAAAAAGAATTTGTTGAAAAAATTGCTAGTGGAAAATCCGATTTTGTTACAATAGAATTATCTGAGCAAACAATCGAAATCTCCGGAAAAACAGCCATAGTTAGGCATACGTTGAATGCAACAACCAATGATAATGGGAAACCTGACACTGTTAAGCTTAGAGTTATGCTGGTTTTTCAAAAAGACAAGGGGAAATGGGTTATGTTAGCCAGACAAGCAGTTAAGTTAACTTAATTTTTAGTACAAGATGAAGTTCTTATTATTATATTTTTAAAATAATAATACAATCTGCGCATCATAAAATAGGATTGATTTAATTAAAAACATATTGTAATTGTATGAAGACGTTGATTTTTATTCTAATACTGTGTGCTAATGCTACTGTTAATGCTCAATTAAATAATGCAGAACAATTAATTGCTACTGCAATGAAAATATGGCCAGACTCATTCGGTGCTAAATTGGGTGAAAGGGCAAGATGGAGTTATGATCAGGTAGTTGTTTTAAAAGGAGTAGAAGGAGCTTGGAAATTAACCGGTAATGGAACTTATTTTAATTATATCCAACACTGTATTGATTTGTATGTGAGAGATGATGGATCATTTTACGATTATAAGCCAAACGAATTTAACATCGACCATATTAATAATGGAAAATTATTATTGCTTTTGTATAAAGTTACAGGTAAAGAAAAATACAAGAAAGCAGTTGATCTTTTGAGATCTTCATTAAAATCTCAACCACTAACAACTGATGGTATTTTTTGGGATAAGAAGATTTATTCATCTCAAATGTGGCACGATGGATTATACATGAGTGAACCATTCTATGCAGAATATGCCGCTACTTTTCATGAAGATGCTGCGTTCAATGATATAACTCGTCAATTTGTTTTGATGGAACAACATGCAAGAGCAATGGGTTGGTATGGTTCGGCAATGGTAGATGTATTGGATCATTTTCCTGCTAATCACCTTGGAAGAGATTCTATTATAAAAATATTGAATCGATTTGCAAAAACTGTTGCTGAAAATCAAGATAAAACAAATGGACTGTGGTTGGC
>JAYTXG010000261.1:0-6608 GCA_043743375.1 Sphingobacteriia bacterium | reverse complement strand
ATTAAATTACTAGAGTTTAATGCAGATACTCCAACTAGTTTATACGAAGCTGGTATAGTGCAGTGGTTTTGGTTAAAAGATTTTGATAAAGAGAAAGATCAATTCAATAGTATCCATGAAAAACTAATTGCCTACTGGACTTTTCTAAAAAGTTTTTTACCTACCGAAACACTCCATGTTACTTGCTTAAAAGATAGTTTAGAAGATCTTACTAACGCAGAATATATGCGTGATTGTGCCATTCAAGCAGGGCTAAAAACCAAGCTAATTTTTATTGATGATATTGGATGGGATGAAGAAAGCAAACAATTTGTAGATTTGGAAGACGAATCCATGCAAAATATTTTTAAGCTATACCCTTGGGAATGGATGGTTAATGAAGATTTTGGTCAAAATATATTGAAAGCGGCAAATGATCCATATTGGATAGAACCTGCTTGGAAAATGATTTTGTCGAATAAAGCAATTTTGCCCATTTTATGGGAACTATTTCCCAATCATCCTTTGTTATTACCCGCATATTTTGAACCTGAAAAGTTGAAAGATTATGTAAAAAAACCTTTATTGAGTAGAGAAGGTGCTAATATTTTGATTGTAAAAAATAATGAAACGATAGAACAAAATGAGGGTGAATATGGTGGGGAGGGATTTATTTATCAGGCGCTTTTTACCCTTCCAGATTTTGAGGGAAATTATCCAGTTGTAGGCAGTTGGGTAATAGGCCAAGAAGCAGCAGGCATTGGTATTAGAGAAGCAACCAATTTAATTACTGATAATAAAAGCAGATTTGTGCCTCATTTGATTATACAAACAAACCCCACTCATCTTCATAAGTATCTTTCTGAAAAGTAGATACCCATTGTTTAAATAATTCCCTGAATTTTAGCAAGGCTTCTTCAATAACTTTTTTGTGCGTATCATCAGCCCAACCCATTAAAACGGCAAAACCAATTTGCTCCATCATTTGCTTGCAATTGGTTCTAATATTGGAAGCATTTTCCATTTTCAACACATATAAATCCATACTAATAGCTCCAATAATTTTAGGAGCAACAATCATTAAATTTTCATAAATTAATGCTTTAGTAGATGCAGGATGTGTTTCTTCACCATCATCTGCTAAGTTTTCGGCAAATGCAATTACAAAACCAAAAACCTCACGCCATTGTTTATACATGGCTTTTGCAATTGCTTTAGCTGGGCCTCTTCTCCAATCTTCACCTACTGCATCAGGATCAACCTTGTATCGGCTATCATCCCATTCAGGTAAAAAATTTAAATCGTTTAAATCCATTATTTAAAGTTAATACAAGAACTTGATTATTTAATACTGCTATTTCATTTCAAACTTTAAAAAACGGGCAGTGTGACTAATTTTGTTTTTAATCATTTCTTCAGGTGTTCCTTCAAACAAAATTTTTCCGCCTCCATCTCCTCCTTCAGGACCTATATCGATGATATGATCTGCAACTTTTACTACATCCAAATTGTGTTCAATTACCAAAACAGAATTACCTCTATCTACCAATTTATTTAACACGTCTAATAAAAGCTGAATATCCTGAAAATGTAATCCAGTAGTAGGTTCGTCTAAAATATAAAATGTTTTACCAGTATCTTTTTTACCCAACTCAGTTGATAATTTTACACGCTGAGCTTCTCCGCCACTAAGTGTAACTGCAGATTGACCAAGCGTTATGTATCCTAAACCAACATCTTGCAATACTTTTATTTTACGGTATAAAAATGGGACTGGTTGAAAAAACTCACAAGCTTCTTCAACAGTCATATTTAACACGTCACTAATTGATTTGCCTTTGTACCGTATTTCTAAAGTTTCGCGGTTATACCTTTTACCATTGCACTTTTCGCAATTAACATATACGTCTGGTAAAAAATTCATTTCAATTACCCTCATTCCACCACCTTCGCAAACATCGCACCTTCCTCCTTTAACATTAAATGAAAAACGACCTGCATTGTATCCCCTGATTTTTGCTTCAGGCACCGAAGCAAAAAGTGTTCTAATTTCGGTAAAAAAACCACAATAAGTTGCAGGATTACTTCTTGGAGTTCTCCCAATAGGCGACTGGTCAATTTCAATAACTTTATCAATATTTTCTAACCCTTTGACCGATTTAAATGGCATTGGCTTAACTCTACTATTGTAACAATGTTTTGATAGAAGCGGATACAATGTTTCGTTGATCAAAGTAGATTTTCCACTTCCACTAACTCCACTTACCACAATGAGTTTGCCTAAAGGAAAAGAAATATCTACACCATTTAAATTATTGCCTGATGCGCCCTTCAGCAAAATGGATTTACCATTACCTGGTCTACGTTCCAGAGGTATTGGAATTGATTTTTTGCCGCTCAGGTATAACGCAGTTTCGGAATTACTTTTTAATACTTCTGCAGGTGTACCAGCCGAAACGATATGTCCGCCAAACTTACCAGCTTTAGGTCCAATATCTACCAAATGATCGGCAGCCATCATGATATCTTTATCATGTTCTACTACTAAAACAGAGTTGCCAATATTGCGTAGATTTTGTAGTGCACGAATTAGTTGTTGATTGTCTCTTTGATGCAAACCAATAGAAGGTTCATCTAGTATATAGGTAATTCCTTGTAATTGAGATCCTATTTGTGTTGCTAAACGAATCCGTTGAGATTCACCTCCGCTTAAAGAGCGTGATGGTCTGTTTAGTGATAAGTAAGTTAAACCAACATCTAATAAAAAATGTACTCTTTCTCTAATTTCTTTGAGAATATCTTTTGCAATTAGGTTTTGTTTTTTATCGATCCGTTTTTCTAAGTTGTTAAACCAAGCATATAGTTTATCTAAATTAAGATCGCTTAAAGTTGCAATATTTTCATTATCTATTTTAAACCAAAGGCTTTCTTTCTTTAAACGCTGACCATTGCAAGTGGTGCAAGTTTTTAATTGCATAAATTTTTCTACCCACTCTCTTAAGCCTTCACTATTAACGCCAGCAAACCAACGTTTTAGCATTGGTATTATTCCTTCGAACTCACCTTCATAAGGGTTTGAAGCTGTTGTTTCTTCCTCATTGTCTAATTCCAATGAACTACCTTCTGCATTCCCATATAATAAAATATTTAAAGAACCAATGGGCAAACTATTGATAGGTTTATCTAAATTTATTTTATATTTTTTTGCAAGCTTTTCAACATTCCTATACATATAGGCCTCCCTTTGTTCTCCTAGTGGTGCAATACCACCATCTTTAATACTGATATTACCATCAGGGATTACAGCATCCATATCAATGGAATAAACGCTGCCTAGTCCTTTGCAAGTAAGGCAAGCCCCATAAGGAGAGTTAAAAGAAAAAGCATTGGGAGAAGGTTCTTCATAACTGATACCAGTATCTTCACACATTAATTGTTTAGAGTATTGAATGGTTTTACCTGAATCATTTAATAAAAGAAATAATAGATCCTTACCCATTTTCAGAGTTTGTTGTACACTTTGGCTCAGTCTAACTTTCATATCAGGTGTAACTTGCAATCGATCAATTACTACTTCTATATCGTGAATTTTATAACGATCAACTTGTAGTTTTGGGGTAAGATCCATAATTACTCCATCAACCCTAACTTTTAAAAATCCTTTTTTACGTATTTCTTCAAACAGTTCTCGGTAGTGTCCTTTTCTGCCTCTTATTAAAGGAGCTAATAAACTTATTTTTTGTTTGTTGTACTTAGTAAAAATATTTTCAACGATTTCTTCTTCGCTAAATTTTACCATTTTCTTTCCTGTGTTAAAGCTGTAAGCTTCGCCAATTCTTGCATACAATAATCGGAGAAAATCATACACTTCAGTTACAGTTCCAACTGTAGAACGAGGATTTTTATTAGTTGTTTTCTGTTCAATTGATATAACAGGTGATAGTCCGGTTATTTTATCTACATCTGGCCTTTCCATATCACCCATAAACTGTCGTGCATAGGCACTAAAACTTTCCATGTACCTGCGCTGACCTTCATTGTAAATAGTATCAAATGCTAAAGACGATTTTCCACTTCCACTTACACCAGTAAATACTACTAATTTGTTTTTAGGAATGCGGATATCTACATTTTTCAAGTTGTGTTCACGGGCTCCGAATACTTCAATAAATTCTTCTTCTTTAATTAAAATAGTATTTTGTACAGGTATTTTTTTTGCCATAATGGGGAGTAAAGATACTAACAGGAAAAACGGTTTAAAGTTGATTTTTGATTAATTTACATTTTATTTTTATTATCCTATAAAAGTAATAGACTAATAATTTGGTTGATTGGAAACTCGCTGCTATATTTGCAAAAGTTCTTTAATTATATATCAAGAAAGGCAGAGGGTTTTGGCCCAATGAAGCCTTGGCAACCCATATAACTTACTCAGTTGCATGAAGGTGCCAATTCCAATCTCACAAAAAAGTGAGAGGAGATAAATCAGAGTGAGCAGGTACGAATAAAACCGACTATTGGTTAAAAATATACAGCCCATCTGATTAGTCGGATGGGTTTTTTTGTACTATGCCTACAGAACAAAGTATACTAAAGAATTAAACTAATTAAAAAAATATTAACCCTGCATAATAAAATGGAAACACACAAACAGTTAACGATCGGATTATTTGGTTTTGGAGTAGTTGGGGAAGGATTGTACAAAATATTACAACAAACACCATCACTTAAAGCAAGCATTAAAAAAGTTTGTATTAAAGACGCTAATAAAAAAAGAAATGCGCCTGTAACATTATTTACAACAGATAAAAATGATTTGCTAAATGATGATGAAATAAATGTGATTGTAGAAGTAATCGACGATTCGGTGGCTGCTTTCAATATTATTGAAAAAGCGCTACTGAATGGAAAAGCGGTGGTAAGTGCCAGTAAAAAAATGATTGCAGAAAATTTGCCAGCAATACTGCAACTACAAAAAAAAACTGGTCAATCATTTTTATGTGAAGCTGCTGTTTGTGCATCCATTCCTATTATCAGAAATTTAGAAGAGTATTATGATAATGATTTACTGCATTCTATCAAAGCAATTGTGAATGGCTCTACCAATTTTATACTTACAAAAATGTTTGAGGATAAGCTCGATTTTTCATCAGCACTTTTATTAGCCCAACAATTGGGATTTGCAGAAAGTAATCCGAAATTAGACATAGATGGATATGATGCAGTAAATAAATGGACCATTTTATTGAACCATGCATATGGTATTATTTCGCACCCCGATAGGATATTGTTTACCGGAATCCAACAAATACAAGGTACTGATGCTATTGTGGCCAAAGAAAAGGGGTACGATATCAAATTAATAGCTCAGGCTAAAAAAATAAAAAACGGAAAAGTTGCAGCATTTGTCTTACCACAATTTATTACGCTTAATAATCCATTATCATTTGTAAAAAATGAGTACAATGGTGTTGTTATAGAAAGTGGCTTTGCAGACAAACAGTTTTTTTATGGAAAAGGCGCTGGAAGTTTTCCAACAGCGTCTGCAGTATTAAGTGATATAGCAGCTTTGAGGTACAATTATAAATACGAGTATAAAAAATTATATCATCATCAACCTCATATTTTAACCAATGATTATTATTTAAAAGTGTACTTGAGCTTTGATGATTGGAAATATATTCCGAGAGAAGAATTTGAATGGATTGAAGAATTCCATGCCCAAACAGAAAGAAAATACCTGATTGGGGTATTACATTACAATAAATTGATAGAATCGGACTGGTGGAAATCAAATAATACATCATTGATACTTACACCAGACGCAATTATTGATGACCTTGATATTATACACTTAAAAAAGAGGAGTTTAGAATTGGCAGGTATTGAATTGAACTAAAAAAGTTAATACCGTTTGTCTTTTTTTGTTTTTTTGTAAGAAACCCTGTTCTATGGAGCAGGGTTTACTTTTTCAATTGAAGCTTTGCTATATTTGTTGAAGAAACAGATATATTGAATCAACTTCATCTTGCCTCATTTAAGAGAGGAGCTTTATTAACGCTGATCGCAGGATTTCTGCTAGTCATTATTTCCTTACTAATTGGAAAGAGTGAGTTTTTTTTGTACCTCAACTATGATGGAGGGACCATAGCTGATTTTTTCTTTAGTTACTTAACTAATTTAGGTGATGGAATAATTTGGGTTCCTTTTATTTTATATTTTATTTTCTATAAGCAAAAGTTATTACCGCTGGTTTTTAGTGCAATGTTGATCTCTACCTTATTTGTACAAGTCAGCAAGAACTATATTAATTCCGATGAAGCAAGACCGACCAAAGCAATAACTGAACAAGCATGCATACACACAGTTAAAGGGGTTGAACTACATACAACCAATAGTTTCCCTTCAGGACATGCAACCACTGTATTTTGTATTTTTTTACTAGGCTGTTTATTTACGCCATCAATTATTTATTTAATAGTAGGTTTTATTCTGGCAATACTTACTGCCTACTCAAGAATATATTTGGCGCAACATTTTCCGTTGGATGCAGGAGCAGGAATGTTAACAGCCGTAATTAGTATTGGTATTTCAATATGGATTCAGGGGTTATTCAATAAAAAAATCTA
>JAYTXG010000260.1:0-3961 GCA_043743375.1 Sphingobacteriia bacterium | reverse complement strand
AAAAAAACAGATTCATAGCTTTGATATAAAAAGAGATGGAATTTGATAAAGCCTTATCGTCAATATTGGACATACAAAAGCCTTGGTATATAAGAGAGTTGGATGTACATAAAGGTACAAAGAGTGTAAATGTTTATATTGACTATGATGCAGGAACAACATTTAAATGCCCAAATTGTGAGCAGGATTGTAAGGTACATGATAGCACATACCGAGCGTGGCGTCACTTAGACATAATTAATTATCGTTGTTATTTAAACATTAAAATACCAAGAATACGATGCGATAAACACAAGGTATTGGTAATAGATAAGATACCCTGGGGTAGAACTACGATACACTTTACGCATTTGTTTGAGCAACAGGTAATGAAGCTTTGTGCAGAAATGAGTATGAGCGCTGTAGCAAAGCACTTGGGTGAAATTGATACAACGATGTGGAGTATTTTTAATTATCAAATAGAAAAAGCAAAAGCCACCCAATTAGATTTTTCTACATTAAAAAAGATATGTGTAGACGAAACAGCAACGAGGCGTGGACATAATTACGTTACGATATTTAGTGATGGAGAAAGCGGGGATGTACTATTTGTAACTGATGGCAGAAAGCAAGAAACCTTTGGAATGCTTTATGAGCAGCTATTTGAGCACATGGGCGACCCAAATAATATTGAGCAATTTATTATGGACATGAGTAAAAGCTATAAGGCTGGCTGCGAACAATATTTTTCTCATAGCGAAATAATATTCGACAGGTTTCATATAAAAATGGGATTAAACAAAGCAATAGATAAAGTAAGAAAATCTGAAGTAGGTCATGTTGAAAAGTTGAAGAAGACAAAGTATCTATGGCTAAAAAATGAATGGGATTTAAATGAAATAGAAACAAAAATGCTGAAAGAGTTTATGCAGGAATGTAATACAGATACAGTAAAAGCCTACTCCTTAAAAGCAGGGTTTGATCAATTGTGGAGCATCCAGCCAAGAGCAGTGGTTGCACTTTTAGAAGTGTGGATAGACAAGGCGAAGCAAACCTATCTTGAGCCAATAAAAACGTTCATAAATACAATTAAAAATAATTACAAGGGTGTGGTTAATTCAATGAAAACTGGTTTATCCAATGCAGTAGCAGAAGGGATTAACAGCATAGTTCAGTTAACAAAATCAAGGGCAAGAGGATTCAGAAATCTCAACAATTTTATAAACATGATTTATATGCTTGGGAATGATTTTAAATTTAACTAATCCACTAAAAAAACCGAAGAACCCTGAATTTACAGCAGCCTGAATAGAACAGCCCGTCTTAACTACAATGTGTGGCATTCCATGCGCTGATTTTTCGACTGATGTTAATTTGCCTTCGTCGCCTGAAAGCACTATGGCTTTTTTACAGCTGGCAAAGCCGATTGTTACTACAGCTGTAATAAAGCAGATTTGCCTGGTGATAAAAGCTCTTGTTTTTTTTGATAGAAATTTTTTCATGTTGACCTCCGTTTTTAAATTGATGAATAATTTGCTGAGTCAAAGCTACTCTTGCATACAGCCGGTTCAAAACGGAAAAATCAGTGTACTAAAACAGCTTTGGTAAATAATAATATCTACCGGCGGCGATATTAGTAGTTAGTCACAATTTTTACTATATTTAAAATACCAAAAACTTCATTTAGTAATTATTGCAAATAATACTCCTGGCAATGAGTTAATACTCCAAAAAACTTTTCAAATAAAAAACCTGGCCAATGGACAACAATCAAACCCAGCAATTATTTTTTAACCATATAAAGTCAAAATTGCCCTTGCATTTATCCGTGGTGGATGAAGTAGCCACATTATTAAATATTAGTAACGACAGTGCTTACAGGCGCATAAGGGGAGAGAAACCTATTGGGCTGGATGAAGTTCAGGTGTTGTGCAACAAGTATCATATTTCACTTGACCAGTTATTGCAAATACAAGCAAATACTGTTATTTTTTCGGGGAATAAATTCGATAATACTTTTGGACTTTATGAATACCTGCAGGATATATGCAGTAACCTCGAATTATTTAAAATGATGGAACAGCCCCACCTTTATTATCATAACAAAGACTTCCCCGTATTTCATTACATGCAATTTCCTGAATTGGCTGCTTTTAAATTTTTTTTCTGGAAACGTACGCTTATCGGTAATCCTGAATTGGCAAGGCAGCAGTTTAATGGAGAAGAACCAAACACAGGAGTGATGGAAACGGCAAAAAAAATTATCGGGCATTATATACAGATTCCATCTACAGAAATATGGAATGAAGAAAGTGTACATATCACCATCAGGCAAATTGAATGGTACAGGCAATCGAATATTTTTGCTAATAAACACATTTTGCTTAAAGTGTATTTGCAACTGGAAGAACTATTAAACCATATAGAATTGCTGGCTGAGGCAGGGAAAAAATTTTTACACAACAAATCTGTATCAAACGAGAGTGCACCTTATGACATTTATATAAACGAATGCCTGATAGGAGACAATACCATTTTTGTAAAAGGGGGCGAAAAGCAGGTTACCTATTTAAACCACAATGGGCTTAATTTTATCGCTACACAGGATAAAAGTTTTTGCGATTACACTTTTAAAAATCTGCAGAATATTATAAAAAAATCAACACATATCAGTGTAGTGGGTGAAAAAGAAAGGAGTATGTTTTTCAATACACTTCGGAGTAAAATTTACGAGCACAAAAAAAACATCAGTTAAAACCTGCCATAAGAAACTTACTTTCCGGCATTTAATAAATCGTTTTAATACCGCCTATAAACACGTGGAATGTAAGGGCAACGCTTTTATTGGTAATTAGTTTGAATTTAAAAAATCATTGGCAGCCCTTACGCCATTATTATAAAGAATTTCTTTTTCAGCAGGTTTCATTTTACGTACCCTTGACTGGATAGATCCGTAACTGACATGAATCGTTCTGTCTTTCTCGTTTTCGAGGTTAGGGTATTTTCGGTTAAGGGTTTCAATGATCAGGTTATTAAAAGCATGCACATAATCTTTTAAAGAACGTATAAAAAATGGCGGAATATTATTGCTGTTTTTTTTTATTGAATCAATCTGTGCCGGACGTTCCAGTTTTATGCCAAGTGTTTGGGTATTGAAACGTACTTTATCGCACAGCAATGGGTTACCATTATTTTCGCAGGTATCAAAAATGCTGATTGGATAATTAGCAATCATTCCACCATCGACATAATAATTTTTAAAAGAAAGGGTATCGCTTTTTTCAATTTTCTGAAACCGGTCATTCAGTATAACAGGCTCAAAGAATAAGGGGATACCACCGCTGATTCTTACGGCTAATGCAATGGGCATATCAGGCGTATTTTCAACAGAGAAAACTTCCAGTTGTTGTTTACTCAGGTTGGTGCCGGTACAATAAAAATCTTTAAATAATTTATTTTGCAGGTGCAGCTGATGTAACCGGGCAAAAGATAAATTGGCATCTCCAGTTTTGGTTGCAATCAGCTGCTGCATCCAAAGTTCAAATTTTTTGCCCTTATATAGTCCGAATTTTTTTCTTGCCCTTCTATACTTTCCAATAATGCCACCTTTGCCATCGTTAAATTCTTCCACCGGTAAACTGCGCATTATGCTGTCAATTTCTTTTGCGTTATATCCTATACTCACCATTGCACCTGCAATAGCTCCTACCGAAGTACCGGCAACTTTTTCTATTTGCTGTAAAATATTCTTTTCTTCCAATACACTAAAAGCACCTGCGTAAGCAATTCCCCGTATGCCACCACCTTCCAGCACTAAATTTTTATAGTTATATTTTTCCTGTGCAAAACCGATGCAGGGAAACAGCAATAGCACTATAAATTTTTTCATGGGGTGAAAATAGAAAATAACTATTGCAATAAAAGTTAAATACTGATTAAATTAAAGGAGTAAAAACAGCATCAATTTATTCCCAGATATTAC
>JAYTXG010000259.1:0-3098 GCA_043743375.1 Sphingobacteriia bacterium | reverse complement strand
ATAATGAAACTACTGGGTGCCATGCACGAAAATATCTGTGTGGTGGGTGACGATGCTCAGAGCATTTATAGTTTTCGTGGTGCTACCATAGAAAATATTCTGCAGTTTGAAAGAGATTACGATGATGTAAAAGTGGTTAAGCTGGAACAAAATTATAGAAGTACAAAAAGTATTTTAAGTGTTGCCAATGAAATTATTGGTAACAACAAAAACCAGATACCAAAAAAATTATGGACCGATAACAGCCCGGGCGATAAAATTAAACTGGTACGTACAGCTACAGATAATGAAGAGGGAAAATATGTTGCCGATACCATTCAGGAAGAAAAACTTCGTAACCATTATTTTAATAAAGAGTTTGCCATTTTATACCGCACCAATGCACAAAGCCGGGCTTATGAAGAAAGTTTGCGGCGGATGAATATCACCTACCGCATTTATGGTGGGTTATCTTTTTATCAGCGTAAAGAAGTAAAAGATCTTATTGCTTATTTAAGACTGGTAGTAAATCCACAGGATGAAGAAGCTTTGAAACGCATCATCAACTATCCTACAAGGGGCATAGGTAAAACCAGTATGGAAAGGGCTGTTTTATCTGCCAACGAAAATAATATTACGCTTTGGGATGTGTTGAACAGTGCGGCCTCCTTTGGCTATAAAGCAGGAACGCTGGAAGCCATCAATAATTTTGTGCTGATGATAAAAATGTTTCAGAGCGAATTGCCAAAAAAAAATGCGTACGATCTCGCAATTATTGTAGGCAAAAGCAGTGGTGTGGTAAAAGATTTATTTAATGATAAAACCACCGAGGGTCTGGCTAGATACGAGAACACGCAGGAATTATTAAATTCAATTAAGGAGTTTACCGAAACCCCCATGAATGAGGAGGATGGTGAAGTGGGCGATAAAAGTCTGGGTAGTTATTTACAGCAAATTACTTTGCTAACAGATACAGATAATGATAAAGAAGATGCAGACAGTGTAAAACTTATGACGATTCATGCGGCCAAAGGTTTGGAGTTTAGTTGTGTATTTGTAGGAGGCCTGGAAGAGACGCTATTTCCCAATGCCATGAGCATTAATACAAGAGAAGAACTGGAAGAAGAACGCCGGTTATTTTATGTAGCTATTACAAGGGCAAAGAAAAAACTGTGGCTTACTTATGCCAATGCCCGCTACCGTTTTGGGCAATTGCAACAAAATGAACCAAGCCGCTTTATAGATGAAATGCCAGAAGATTTTATTGATAAAAGCTTTGCTGGCGGCGGTATCCGCAACCAGGGGGGACATAGTAATAACTGGGGCGGAAGTTCTTTTGATAAAATGGGTGCAGGCGGCAGCAGTTACAAAACGCAGGAGAACCCTTTTAAAAAAGAAGAAAAAAGCCGCCCTGCTTATTCAATACCCACAAGGCCACAAAATAAAGAGCATATACCCACAGCCGATTTTGTGGCAAGTGACACCAGTAATTTGCAACCCGGGCAAAAAGTAGAACATCAAAAATTTGGTTTTGGGGATGTAATAAAAATGGAAGGCGCAGCGCATAACCCAATAGCAACTGTGCAGTTTGAATTGAATGGCGAGAAAAAAATTATGTTGAATTATGCTAAGTTGAGAATATTGGAGTAAGAAAATAGAATATGGCATTAAGTATTTAATTGGTAAGATTAAAGAGGCTTTAGTTTACTATTTTCGAAATTGGAAATTATTAAAGTCTTCAACTTCCGAAAAGGCCTAAAATAGTCCTTTGTATTCGTATATTCTTATCTTTGCATCGAAATTTTTAAATACATTTTATGATTAAAACAGGCAATCCCGTTATCAGTATATATACAGAAATGACTCCCAATCCGGAGACCATGAAGTTTGTGGCCAATAAATTATTATACCCTGGAAAGAGTATCGATTTTCAGGATGAATTAACTTCTGCAGCTTCGCCCCTTGCTCAGGAATTGTTTACTTTTCCTTTTATTAAATCTGTTTTTATAGCCAGTAATTTTGTAACACTTACAAAAACGGTTGATACAGACGACTGGCAGGATGTGATCCCCACCATTAAACTATTTTTAAAAGAATACCTTGAAGAAGGAAAAGTGGTTGTAAACGAAGAGGCGGTAGCCAGCATGAAAAGCGAAAGCAGCAACGAAGTAAGTGCAGATGATGATGATGTGGTAAAACGGATTAAGGAGTTGCTGGAAAATTATGTAAAACCCGCTGTTGAAATGGATGGCGGTGCCATACAATTTAAAAGTTATGAAGATGGAAAGGTAAACCTGATGTTGCAGGGAAGTTGCAGTGGTTGCCCATCCAGCATGATTACACTGAAAGCCGGTATTGAAGGAATGATGAAGAGAATGATTCCGGAAGTGAAAGAGGTGGTGGCGGAAGCGGAGTAAACACCCATCTTTATCCTTCGACTACGCACATGATGAGGGGAAAATGGAACAGCACAAGTAAGTATTAAATATCAAAAGCATCTGCTACAGGTGCTTTTTTATTTTGCATACCATCTTGCCCAGGCAATTAAAACAAATTGTAAGGGAAATAAACGAACCCACGCCAGCCAGGCAGGTATGCACATCTGTGCACTCATACAGCCACCCTTTTGTATCATGTAAATATGTGCAGGTATAAAAAGGATAAGTAAAACAACGATGCCAAAGGCACCGGCTTTTCTGGAAGAAGAAAATATTAATAAGCCACTAAATATAATTTCTGCCGCACCACTTGCTATGTTTATAAATTGGGGAAAAGGAAAATACGGTGGAATTATAGCATAATAATTATCCGGGTGCAAAAAGTGATTGATGCCGGCTACCAGATAAAATACGCACATTAAAATTAAACTGATATTCTTAATCATTCGCCTGAATTTTTTTGTATCGTAATTTGGTTTCAAGATAATGTTATAAATTGATTTTTTTAACAGTAAACATGAATCTTACAGAAATATACAAGCAGTTTTTAACCGATATAAAACATACAACGCTACTTGAATACATAGCGGTGTTTACTGGTATTGCCAGTGTTTGGTATAGCCGTAAAGAAAATATTTTGGTTTACCCTACAGGATTGATTGGTACCATCATTTACATTTA
>JAYTXG010000258.1:0-1967 GCA_043743375.1 Sphingobacteriia bacterium | reverse complement strand
ATCTCCTCATCCGGTACTGATGACATAAAATACACTTATCTTCTTGAGGGATTAAACAATTTGTGGAGTGTGCCATCGGCCAACAATTTTGTTTCTTATTAATAAGAGCATAATTTAAGTCTTATATGAAATAAATTTTGTATTTTTGAGGATGCAAAAAAAGCGAGGGAGTAAAGAAGTACAAGAGGCGGCACGTTTAAAAGTGTGCGCCTACCTAAAAAAGAATTTAGGTACACAAAAACAGGCTGCTGAAATATTTGAATTAAGTATACGAAGTGTAAACAGGATTTGGTGTAATTATAAGATTAAAGGTAGCCGGGGTTTACAAAGCAAAAAACGAGGTGTACAAGGAGGTAAGAAAATAACGGGTGCACAATCTGCCGAAGTACGCCGCTTGATTAAAGAGAAATTGCCTGACCAGTTAAAGTTAGCTTTTGGACTGTGGACAAGAGAAGCTGTACAACAATTGATACTTGAAAAGTATGGTATTGAATTATCACGTTGGCAGGTTGGGAGATATTTAAAAGATTGGGGTTACACGCCACAGAAGCCTATCAGCAAGGCTTATGAGCAAGACCCAAAGCGTGTGTCTGAATGGTTAGAAAAACAATATCCTTCAATAAAGAACAAGGCAAAGAAGCAAAATGCTGTTATTTATTTTGAGGATGAGGTGGGCATGCGAAGCGACCATCAGGCAGGCAAAAGCTACGCCCCAAAAGGCGAAACACCCATCATTAAAAAGACAGGGCAACGCTTTTCATTAAATATGGTATCGGCTATAAGTAATAAAGGACATGTGGAGTTTATGATACTGGATGGCACATTCAATGGAGGCGTATTCATTGACTTTTTAACCCGGCTCATCAAGCACAAACAATACAAAATATTTTTAGTGGTTGATGGGCATTCAGCACACAAAACCAAATTGGTCAAGACATGGTTAGAAGATAATAAAGATAGAATCGAATTATTTTTTCTTCCCCCATATAGTCCCGAACTGAATCCACAAGAATATGTAAATCAAGATTTAAAAACAAACATAATAGGAAAGAAACGCCCTATCAATAAGGCGCAGATGAAAAACAATGTAGAGGAATTTATGTACAAAAGAAAAAATAATAAAAAGCAGGTGCAAAAGTATTTCCATGCAAGCCATATCAAATATGCAGTGTAGAGATTTTGTAAGACTTAAAATAACTAAACGATTAATAACGTCTAACTAAACGATTAATAACGTCGTCTTTTGGGGCAAAAGATATTCCCGTAGAAGTAAAGAGAAAAACTGTGATAATATTTTATTAAAATTGGGTAATTCATTTTTGCTGCTTTTATATAAATTTTATTCGGCTTTTGCAAAAGGCCTGTTATCAATCCACAATATTCTTAATCCTTTTATACAGAAAAAATAAATATTGTAATTACGTGGTTTGCTTTCTATATCTGAAAAATTTACTTTCCAGTTTCCATCCATTGTAAAATTGCCTGCTGATTTTACACTTTGAAATTTAATGTTGCCGACTGCACCGCTTGCAACTGCCAGGTTCCAGTTATACAAATTGCCTGAGTTGAATTGATAATTTTCTGCAGAGGCATGTGTGTCCATACCGGCATCTAAACCGGTATAGGCATTTACATATTGAATGGCCCCGGAGAAATCACTTGTCCATTTACCGGCAAGGTCAGCAGCGGCAACAGCAAATTTGTTATAAGCCGCCATGTTTTTCATTTTCTCCCAGCCAGAAGTAGATTGATGATACGCTCCAAATCCCTGTTCAAAAGATTGTTTATCGGGCGTAATAAATTCCAGGTACTTTCCGCTGCCATTAGAATAATTCATTTTAAACAATACCACATGAACTGTTTTACCAGTCGCTTTTTCTACGGCATCGGCTTCGGCAAATTCAATGGTTTGCCAGCCGGTGATGGGTTTAAATTCAAAATTGCTGGCCGTACTATATTTGGGAGCT
>JAYTXG010000257.1:0-3566 GCA_043743375.1 Sphingobacteriia bacterium | reverse complement strand
GTATATTGATTTCTTTTAGGAAGTGTATCGCTGTTAATCCAAATTTCATAAAACTGTGGTTCTTGATAATAGGCTTTCCAGCCACTAACATCTGGCGGATCGCCAATATTTTGTTGCATGTTGCTTACCCAACTTACTAAATAATTGTAAAAACCATAATTGGTTGTATAGTCGGAGGATGGCTGAAATGCAACATTAAATTCTCTGCATAAACCTACTACTAAATCTATCGGACTTTTAATCTGACATCCTTTTGATAATTGATCAAAAAAATGCTCACTTTTTAGTAAGGCACTAAGTACGGGTTTTATTTCATAATTACTACTGCGAAGTAAATTAGCTAATGGAGTGATGATATTATTTTCTACAGTTGCATCAATATCGTAATAAACAAACCAACGATACAATCTTCTACAGAAATATTTTGCAACTTCTTGCGTTGCAAAAATCATATTAAACATTGCATCAATTTCTATTTCACCACCTGCAACACCAGTTTTCCCTTGTATTACTGTATTATTATAAAAAGAAGAAAATGTTTTATTGGTAATATCATGTCTACTCTCTGTATAATAAGAGTTATTGGTAGTTGTATTATTTCTCCATCCTGTTAAAACCCTTGCTGCCGCTTTAACATCAGCCTCTGTATATTGTGAACCTGAACCTTTCCCGCAACAAAATAATTCTTGAACTTCTCTTCCGTAATTTTCATCGGGGGCAATTAATGTACTCGCTTGTCCATTTAAATAAACCAACATTGCAGGATCTAGTGTTACATCTTTTGCAAGTGTTTTAAAATTTCCAAGAGCAGAACTACGTAATAAACTATGGTGTTTATATATAAATGCCGAGTTAAGAATAGTATTTGTATCAGTAGCAAAATGATTGTGCCAAAAAAAAGTCATTTTTTCACGTATACTTCTATCCTGATTAATCATTACACCCATCCACCATTTCTTAAATGATCCCCTTCTTAAACTAGTAATTGTTCCGTCAGTATTAAAATCGTTCACCCAAGTTGTACCTATTACAATGTTATTATCGGGCAACAATGCAGTTCCTACAGCATATTCTTTTAATGGCGGAGCTGGCAACGGAGCAGTTGGATTTAGAAGTTCATCTACAGTTTGGTTAAGTGTTTTATTCTTAAAATAATTGATATCTGCTTTTGCAACACCAAACATGGTTCTTTTAAGCAAATGGGCAAGTTCAAGTTCAGTGAATGCTCCAACAAATGGAGTTAACCCACTTGCAGCAGGAAGTGGAGCTAATAATTCAGTCAAATTTTGCTTTTTAAGTTTTTTAGCTAACAGAAACGACCTCCTATCCATAAAGAAAGAATTAACTATTCATAACACAGATACTAAAATAGTAGTAAATGTTTACAAAACATCCTTATTTTTTAAAATTAACACGACAAATTCAATTATTACGCAATAAAATGCGCTTAAAACAGCATAAATATGCAGCGAATTGGATAGATATATGTCTTATATTTAGGGTAAATTATTCCCCCACATGACAGAACAAGCCATTTTAGTAGGCTGTTTACAAAATGATGCTTCTGCACAGCGAGAACTGTTCAATCGATACAGTCCAAAAATGCTGAGTGTTTGTTACCGTTTTAGTCATAGTAGAGAAGATGCAGAAGATATGTTGCAGGAGGGTTTTATTAAAATTTTTACCCAAATACATACTTTTGAAAACAGGGGTGCTTTTGAAGGATGGATCAGAAGAATCATTGTACATACTTGTATTAATTTTTTAAAGAAAAATAAAAAATTTAACACTAGTATCGATTTGGATCATGCTGGATTTTTAGAAGTGAAAGAAGAAACAATTCCTTCGATTATGCAAGCAAGACAAATTATTGAGTGTATAAGGTTATTGCCTTTGGGATATAAAACTGTACTGAACTTGTATGCATTAGAAGGATATAGTCATAAAGAAATTGGGGAGATGCTAGACATTGAAGAAAGTACGAGTAGAAGCCAGTATACAAGAGCAAAGTCGATGTTAGAAATGATATTAGTAAAAAAGAGAATTATAGATCGACCAAGAGAAAATTTCGATTGGGTGGCCGCATTTAAAAAGTAGTATTGTTGAGCTGTTAATATGGATTATAAGAATTACCAAGACGAGGATTTTGAGCAACTGTTACAGGATGAAGTAAAACAACATCGCATGTATCCGTCTGATCATATATGGAATAATATCAGAACAGAAATACATGGTAATCAAACTTGGCATGCACTTACATTTATTGCAATATTAATTATTGCTGGACTTACTGTTTCTACATTACTAATGTCGCCTTCAACTGACCAATTTAAAGTAACTACTCCCATTGAATCAACCTTTGTGAAAAAACAAAATAAAGAATCATACTTAGGTGTTATTGAACCACAAAACCTTACCCAAGCTACTTTTGCTGAGATTGAAAACAATCAACGATTAGAAAATACACGTTCTAATGAACAGCTAAATATCATTCCTGAGTTAACAGTTGGTATAGAAAAATTGCCAGATTATTTAAACAATCAGAAATCAAGTTTACCCAATTCAATTATTCTTGAAAATACAAAAGCAATTACACTCCAACCTAGTATGCTTCAAATTATTCCTGTTAATGAAGTAACAGATAATATTAATAAGGAGTTTAACTTGCTAAAAGTAATTCCAACCGACAAGAAACCTATTTTAGAAGATCAGTATTTAAAAAATATAGTGCCCAATACCATTGCAATCCCTTGGAAAAAAGTTTCAAAAGTGGGTTTTCAGTTTTACGTTACTCCATCAAAAAGTTATCGAACTCTTTCAGATGCTGAGGTAAAAGATGTAATTCAGCCAAATACAATTCTAAATGCTGGTAGTCAAAATATTCCGCTTGGCCTTAATTACTCAAGTACGGTAAATGATATTGTAAGAAATAGCCCTTCCATCGGAATAGAGGTTGGTTTTGCAGCCTTGTATAATGTCTCTAATAGAATAAAATTTAAAACCGGTTTACAATTAAATGTTCGCCAATATCATATTGAAACATTTAAAACGGCTACCAGAGATATAAGTACACTTTCTCTAATTAACAATAATGGAATCCAAACGATTAATTTGTTTTCATCTTATAATAATAATGCTGGGTACAAATCAGAGCAATTAAACAATCAAACGTATCAGGTTTCAATGCCGATTGGAATTCAGTGGGAAGTATTAAAAGGCAATAGAATGAGTTTAAATGCAGAAGCGTCTTTACAACCTACTTACTCAATTAATAGCAGTACTTTTTTACTATCAACAGATTATAAAAATTATACTGACGGCAATGATTTATTGCGCAAATGGAATATAAACACAAGTGTAGGCATTAATCTCTCTTATAAAAGTGGTTCAAACCTTTGGCAAATTGGGCCACAAGTTAGGTTCCAACATCTACCCTCTTATAATGATCAATATCCAATAAAGGAACATCTTTTAGATTACGGTATAAGATTAGGAATTACTCGTCAATGGAAATAGTTCAAAATTTGGATAGTTTTGCAGCATGTTTAAACCAGCTATTTTTTTTA
>JAYTXG010000256.1:0-12845 GCA_043743375.1 Sphingobacteriia bacterium | reverse complement strand
CGATTCTGTTCGTTTGAATCAAATTCTCATTAACCTTTTGAGCAATGCTATAAAGTTTACTTTGAAAGGCAAAATCATTGTAAACGTTACTTTGTTAAGTGAAGACAATGAAAAAGTAACACTTGAAATTAAAGTTATCGATACCGGAATTGGAATTCCTCAAAATAAAATTGCAACTATTTTTGAAAACTTTGAACAAGCTAGTTCTACCACTTCAAGTTTGTATGGTGGTACAGGTTTGGGTCTGGCCATTGCTAAACAATTGGTAGAAAAACAGGGAGGAACTATTTCAGTAAAAAGTAAAGTTGATGAGGGTTCAACTTTCAGTTTCACTTTAAGTTTTCAAAAATCGATTGCTGAAGTACCATCTGAAATTGAAGAAGTAGAATATAAAACTGAATTTAAACCCTTAAAAGTTTTGATTGTTGAGGATGTTAAACTTAATCAACTATTGTTGAGAACAATATTGGATGATTTTAAATTCGGTTGGGATATTGCAGACAATGGACAAGTAGCGATAGAAAAACTACATAACAATTCCTACGATATTATTCTTATGGATTTGCAGATGCCAATAATGAATGGATTTGATGCCACGGAATATATCCGAAATAAAATGAATTTACAAATCCCAATCATTGCATTAACTGCCGACGTAACCACAGTTGATTTAGAAAAGTGTAAAGCTGTTGGTATGAATGATTACATAACAAAACCGCTTGATGATAAACTTTTATACAATAAAATTATTGATTTGTTACAACCAAAATAATAATATAATGAAAGTGTGAATCTTGTAACTTTCATGTATAATCATGTAACGATTTTCCTGTTTAAGCTAATCACCTTTGGTATATAATTTTTAATATACAATTTAGTGCAGCTTCAAACAAATATCATATCAAATAATAGTATTACGTGGATGATTGCTGAAAGTAATTTGGAAGCTTTGAGTAAATTGTATGATAAACATGCACCTGTAATGTTCAATACTATTTGCAATCTTACTAAAGTCACAACAATTGCAGTGGAAATTTTAAAAGAATCTTTTTCGCAATCAAAAGACAAGCAAATTCTTTCAAAAGCAAGTTACCCACTATTCCTATCCCTGCCAAGGTACACTTATGCAAGAATGCTGCAGCAATTAAAAGAACGAGAAATTAGTTCCTTTAAAAATCCTATTCATGAAAACTCTCTTATTAATATTTTTTTCGGAACACATCAATATAAACGTAATAGTATTTAAATTAAATCTCACAGTAAAATAAACTATTAAGGAAACAAGGAATAAATTTTTTAAAATTTCGGAATAAAAATAAATGCAAATTTGGAAATTACAATAAAAAGTATATCACTTATCTTAAAATGTAGAACAATAAGTAAAGTTTCATCATTTGTAAGGTAACTACTAACGTCTATGGAAAAACAATCACATGAAATATTTTATACTTAATACTAGAATGATAAAATGTAAATCAGAAAAGTTAAAATGAATTACATAGAATCAAATAAAGATTATAATGGCAAAGACATAAGAATATATTATAACGATTATGGCGTTGGTAAACCCGTTATTCTTATTCATGGATGGCCATTGAATAACGAAATGTGGGAATACCAAATAAGCGATATAGTTCAAAGCGGACATAGAGTAATTGCTTATGATAGACGCGGCTTCGGAAAATCTTCAAAACCATGGGATGGTTACGACTACGATACACTGGCAGACGATTTAAAAGCACTTATTGACCAACTTAATTTGGATGACATTACACTAATTGGCTTTTCAATGGGTGGCGGTGAAGTAGTTCGTTATTTTAGTAAACATGCTGGCAAAGGGGTCACAAAAGTTATTTTAATTTCTTCTATTACGCCTTTTATGTTAAAAACCGAAAGCAATGCTGATGGCGTACCCAAAGAAATATTTGCAGAAATGACCAAAAAAATGAAAGATGATCGTATTCGTTTCATAGACGACTTCGGGAAAACCTTTTTTGGAGTATCAACGCTAAATAAACCTTTAAGTACACCATTATTAGAATACTATCGTATGTTATGCTCACTTGCATCTCCACGTGCAACAGAAGAATGTGCAAAAGCTTTTGCAACTACTGATTTTAGAAATGAAATGCACACAATAAATACTCCAACTCTAATAATTCATGGCGATGAAGACAAAACAGTTCCTATCAAACCAACAGGAATGGAATCTACCAAACTTATTCCTCAAAATGTTATGCTTATATATCATGGTGCACCTCATGGTTTGTTCTATACTAATAAAGAAAAACTAAATATCGATATAGTAACTTTTTTATTGAAAGGTATAGATGGTATAAATCGTTCAAAAGAAGAATTTGAAAAAAAATTACAATAATCAATTAAACAAAAATTAAAATGAAAAAAGTAACCAACAAATTAAATGTACGATTTTTAAAAATCGTATTTTTATCAACAGCAACAGTAGTTTTAACTCTAACTCTTCCTTCTTGCAACAATCCTAAACTTGAAGACTCAAAAGAAGTTGCTGAAGAACACAACGAAGCAAAGTTTAGCAATGCAAAAGAAGATGATGCCAAGTTCTTAGTTAACGCTGCAGAAATAAATTTGAAAGAAATTGAATTAGGAAAATTAGCACAAACTCGTGGTACATCAAATCATGTAAAAGAGTTAGGTAAAATGATGGAAAAAGAACACAGCAAGTCATTAGCCGATTTACAAGTATTAGCGGCTAAAAAACAAATTACCATTCCTACAACACTAACTGAAGAAGGAATAAGTGCAAATAAAAAACTAATGGATTACAAAGCTCCAAAATTTGATAAAGAATATGCTGATATGATGGTAGGCGGACATAAAGATGCTATTTCTATATTTGAAAAAGCTTCTACTAACGCGCAAGATGCAGATATACGTAATTGGGCAACATCAATGCTTCCTGCATTTCGTAAACACTTGGATCAATCCATTACATGCCAGAAAGAATGTGCAAAAATGTAGACTTATTGCTAATGAATAAGATTAAATTAAACAAAATATGGTTGCTATTAAAAATCACTTCTAAAAATTGGTTTGAACGTGATCCGTTTAGAGAGAGTTCAGTTATTGCTTACAATGCTTTATTCTCTTTGCCAGGGTTATTGGTTGTAGTAGTAAACTTAGCAGGATATTTTTTTGGTGCAGATGCAGTTAGCGGCCGCTTGCATAGTCAAATTGCTGAGGCTATGGGTAATGATACAGCCAACCAAATTCAAGATATGATAATAGCAGCAAATAAAAGTAGAGATTCTTGGTGGGCAACTATATTGGGTATTGCAACTATAATAATTGGGGCAACTGGAGTTTTTGTACAAATGCAAAGTTATTTAAATGCTATATGGGAAGTAAAAGCTACAACCTCCAAATCAGGGATTTGGATTTTTATACAATCTCGCCTTTTTTCTTTTGGACTAATTATTTCAATAGCATTTTTATTGCTCCTTTCTTTGGCTTTATCCTCTTTATTATCCGCATTAGGAACTTGGACAATAAGTCGAACATTTGAATCTTTGTTAATTTTATTTCAAGTTTTAAATTTCATTGTTTCCTTGGCAATTATTACTGTATTATTTGCATTTATGTTTAAAATATTACCTGATGCAAAAATTAAATGGAACTTAGTTTGGATTGGCGCATTTTTTACAGCCTTTTTATTTGTTATTGGCAAATCTACATTGGGTTTATATTTTGGTAAAGCAAATCCTGGATCGGGATATGGAGCTGCAGGATCTGTTATACTTATTTTGTTGTGGACATCATATTCGTCAATGATTGTATTCTTTGGTGCCGAATTTACTAAAGCATACGCCGATTATTATTATGGTGAAATTGCTGCTTCAGAAAATGCAATCAAACAAAATGAAATAATTAAATAATGATAACAAAATACCGATTACAATAACCAAATTTTAAAAATATATTATTAAAATAACTTTATATGAAAACTAATCGACTTTCGAAAACGCTCAATATGGCATTGAATGAGCAAATCACAAATGAAGCGTATGCTGCGCAAATTTATTTGTCGTATGCTTCATGGGCTGATAACAACGGATACTGCGGCATTGCAAATTTTCTTTTTCGTCATGCAGGGGAAGAGCGAAACCACATGATGAAATTGCTTGAATACATTTTAAAAAGAGGAGCAAAAGTAGCAATAACTGCCATTCCTGCTCCTACATCCGATCCTTCAAGCGTAAACAATTGTTTTGAAAAAGTATTTGAGAAGGAAGTTGATAACACCAAAGCCATATATAAAATAGTAAAAATGTCGCTCCATGAAGAAGATTGGGCTACTTGGCATTTCTTGCAATGGTTTGTAAAGGAGCAAACAGAAGAAGAAAATCTTGCTATTAGTTTATTAGATAAAATTAAAATTGCAGGTGGAGAAAAAGCAACAGCAGATGCTCTTTATGTATTAGATAAAGATTTGGAAAAAACTTCCGGTAACGTCAGATTAGCAGAGGATGTAACAACACTAAACCCTTAATACACAAAATGGAAAATCACATTGTAAAAATAAATTTAGTTGAACCTGTAACACATGATGTAAAGCGATTTAGAATTGAAAAGCCTGTGGGTTACAAATTCACACCAGGTCAGGCAACTGACGTTTCTATAAACACTCCTGCTCTTGAAAATGAAAAGCGACCATTCTCTTTTACAAGTTTAAATGACAATGAATACCTTGAATTTACAATCAAAATTTACGATAGTCATAACGGAGTTACAAAAGAACTAGGGAAATTAAAGAAAGGGGATGAACTTATAATTCGTGATGTTTGGGGTGCTATTGAATATAAGGGGGAAGGTGTTTTTATTGCCGGAGGTGCAGGCGTTACACCATTCATAGCCATCCTACGCCAGTTACATTCCCAAAATAAAATGGCTAATAACAAACTGATTTTTACCAACAAGACTGAAAACGATATAATTCTTAAAAATGAATTTGATAACATGCTTGGTAAAAACTTCATCAATACACTTACTGAAGAAAAAAAAGATGGTTACGAAAACCGCTTGATTGATGCCACTTTTTTAAAGGATACCATAAATAACTTTGCGCAGCATTTTTATGTTTGCGGACCGCCTCCATTTGTAGCAGCTATTACTAAAGCACTTACTGTTTTAGGAGCTAAAACCGATTCAGTAGTGTTTGAGAAATAGCTTCTTACCTACGTTTCTTGTTTATTATTGCACTCGCTAAAAAAATAAAAAAATAAAATAATGGAAGTTGCCAAACCAATAAAACGAAATGCGGCAATAGTAGAGTTTTCCAAAGACCATCATTTTGCTTTGTTACTCGTTTGGAAAATCCGAACGGGACTGAAGAAATTAGTTGATCCTTTACGTATTAGTCGATATGTAATTCACTTTTATGATACCGACTTAATTCATCATTTTAATGATGAAGAAGAAATTCTATTTACTAAACTTTTAGTAAATAACAAGCAAAGGGTTCAAGCAGAAAGAGAACATAGAAATATTAATGAGTTAATTGATGAGTTAAGACTCAATTTAAGTGACATAACTTTACTTATGAAGTTTGCTGATTATTTAGAAAAACATATTCGTTTTGAAGAACGGGAACTATTTCATAACTTACAACAAACCATTTCAAATGAGGTATTGAACGAAATTGCATTAACGGTAAAAACTAGGTACCATGAACCTGATAGTATTTGGCCTGATATTTTTTGGGACATAAAAAACATATGATAACCTACTATTCAATTTCACCAAACTTGCGTTTATATTTGAATAAAAAACAATAAAATATTTTTCATTGAATAAGAAAAAAATAATAGTTATTGGAGGTGGATTCGCAGGAATACAATTAATCAAGAAATTAGACGAAAATTTGTTTGACATTCTATTAATAGATAAAATAAATCACCATCAATTTCAACCTTTATTTTATCAGGTTGCCACTTCTCAAATTGAACCATCAAGTATTTCATTTCCTCTTAGAAATATTTTTAAGAACAAAAAAAACGTTCAAATTCGGCTTACAGAAGTACTAAGTGTTCATAAAAGTAATAATACAATCACAACTAGTATTGGGGAATTTGAATATGATTATTTAGTAATTGCTATTGGTTGTAAAACCAACTTTTTTGGGAATACCAATATTAGTAAAAACTCCCTTACATTAAAATCAACTTATGATGCAATTACTATTCGGAATCACATCTTGCAAACATTCGAAAATATTATATCTGCAAATGAAGTAGAAAAGCTAGGACTTTTTAATTTTGTAATTGTAGGTGCAGGAGCAACTGGAGTTGAGATGGCTGGTGCTTTTGCTGAAATTAAAAAAAATGTGTTACCAAATGACTATCGGGGAATCGATTTTTCTAAATTCAATATTATTTTAATTGAAGGAAGTAAAGATACCCTGAATAGCATGAGTATTAAATCGAAAGAAGATTCAAAAAAATATTTACAACAACTAGGTGTTACAATTTTAACCGAAACTTTTGTAAAAGATTATGATGGAAACACTTTAATATTGAATAATGGCGAAATAATTAATACAAAAACGGTTATTTGGGCAGCAGGTGTTATAGGTAATACAATAGAAGGGTTTCATGATAATATTACTACCCCAGCTAACCGACTTAAAGTAAACAGAATAAATAAAGTGTTAGAAAGCGAAAACATTTTTGCAATAGGAGATATCGCATTTATGGAAACTCCGAAATATCCAAGAGCTCATCCACAAGTAGCAAATGTTGCCATAAATCAAGCTAAGCTACTTGCAAGAAATCTTAAATTGATAACACAAAGTAAAAAACCAAACGACTTTGAATATACAGACCTTGGTTCAATGGCAACTGTTGGCAGAAGCAAAGCCGTAGTTGATTTGCCATTCATGCATATTAAAGGACATTTTGCATGGTTAATTTGGATGTTTCTTCATTTGATGCTCATTTTAAGCGTAAAAAATAAACTTATAATTTTTATCAATTGGGCTTGGGCTTACATTTCAAAAGATACATCTCTTGGTTTAATACTAATACAACAAAAGAAAAAATAATTCCCATACTTCTTCCTCTTGTTCATTTTTTGGATTTTATATATCAAAAAAAGGCCACCTAAATCTGCTCATTTAGATGGCCATAACTAAAACTATACTCAAAAAACTTTTTATTCTTTACCCATTATTTATTCGGTACAATATCTATTATTACTGTACGATTGTAAAAACGTTCTTCTGGATATTTATTCTCAAAGGGAGCCATATTAATATCTTCTCCAAAACCATAGGTTTCGAATTTGATACCTTTTTTACCACTATTAGCAATTGCACGTTTTAAAATACCTAATGCATCTGCAGCTCTTTGTTGAGATAATTTTAAATTGTAATTGTCTTCTCCAATAATGTCAGTGTGACCATGAATAATAACTGTTCCATTTTCAGGAATCAATGAAGCAACTACTTCTGTTAAAAATTTTTCATAAGAAGCGATTGTTTTCGATTTATCAAAATCAAATAAAACACTGTAGCGTAATCCCTCTTGTTTTGCATCATCCATTTTCATCAGGCTAACAGAACTTTCTTTTACAACTGTTTTACCCGATTTAGTTTTACCAATCATGGTAATTCCATAATTTCCTTGGGTATTAGTTCCTAAAATAGTTTTACCTGGGATAGAGGCCTGGTCAGTATAATACGGACCGTAAGATTGAATTTTACCTTGATCATCTTTTACTTCTACAGTCCAAGAATCAAATAATTCAGTGGCACCAGTAGCAGAAAATATTACATGACTATCTAAAGGATTTTCTTGATATGATTTAATTTGAATTGGTCTCATATAAGGAGATGAAACTCCTCCAACTTCTAAAAGTAATTCTGGTGAAGTACTTTCTATATTAACTCTACGATCTCCTTCTTTAAGTAAAGCCAACTCTTTAGTTGCACCAGGTTGCTCAGATGGAATAACTGGTTTGTCTCTTCCTTCTGTAGTAATTCTACTTGGGTCTATCATGTATACCGATACCAAATATTGTTTAATATTATCAGCCATCAATTTACCTTCAACAGGGTTTGCATCAGAAGAACCAACCAAAGAAATGCTACTGTTTGGATTTGCTCTTAAACGATCGCCAGTGATATTCAAAATATTATAGTAAACTGCCAATTGTCTGGCAGAACGACCAGAATTTAAATTAGCTGGCTGATTTTCTTGTAACTGGTCTTCTTTAAATGATTTAGCTTGACTTGCATCCAATTTGATATACCTATTTGGAATATCACTTGAGCCCATATCAAAAAATACTGAGTTACGAATAGGAAAAGTTTCTTTTACCTGACGATTTAAAGGAACCACTTTTGGTGCCCTTACAGAAAATGCTACATCTTTTTCTACAACAACTGGAGCTACAACAACTGCAGCTACAACAGGTTCAGCTGCTACAGTGGCTGGTGTTGCAAGCACATTCTTTTTACCAGTTCCAAATTTCAATGCAACTCCTACACGAATGGTGTAGATGCTCCATGATTCAATAGAACGGGGTGATTGTAATAAATCTGTTTGAAATGATCCAAATGGTGAGAGTGTCATTTGTGTTTCGCTTGCTTTGCGAGAAAGAGGTATATCAATTCCTAATCCTGCTTGTGCCCCAAATAATGTTTTACGTATATCACTCAGTTCACCCCTAATTTGTTCTACTTTAGACTGATCATATATAAATGATTTAGAAACATTTACACCTATGGTTGGTCCGGCAAATAAGTAGAAGGCAGATGCAAATGGTGCAATACGTAAACTTGGTTCGATAGCTACATAACTTAAGTTGGTAGATAAATCAGCCGGACAATTGCATGGTGCAATAACCTGATCAAACTTACCACCTCGATTATCAAAAGCTGCATTTAACATTAATCCAAATACTTTGCTTTTACGGTATTCCATTAACAATGAACCATAAGGTCGCCTGTCATTCCCATTGTGGAATGCAGTTGGAACTGCAAAACTAGTGGTCAACTGTTGTGTTAATCCTCTGTCGGTATTAAAATTGGCAGCGCCCGACATGCCAAACCACCAGTTAGGTCGTACCCTTTTTTCTACTTGCGCGGTTAAAGTTGTTCCTGCGGTAATCAATGCAAGAAACAAGAAAATTGTTTTTTGTTTTACGTTATAATTTAGTGACATGGTATTTTTTTTAAAAATGTGAGTACTCATTATGTGAACAGATCTCGCCTGAGCGAGATCTGTAATTTTTTATTGTACGTTAATGGTCGTATTAACCATGGTTACTGATGCATTTAAAGAAATGGCTCTTCCGTTTAATACTGTCTGCACTGCATTTCCAGCTGTAGAGAAAGAAATACCAGCTGAAGCAATAATGGTACCAGACATTACACCACCACCAGCTCCGTTTATAGTTGCTGCACTTCCAACATACCAATAAACATTTTTAGCCTGGCCATTACCAATCATCAATACATTTCTTGCACCCGTAGGGCCAGCAATACCAACTGTTAAACCAGAAGCTGTTTGGAAAAACCACTGAGCATTAGGGTCTCCTTTAGCATCCAAAGTAAGATCGCCATTGGTAATTTTGAAAGTTCCACTAGCCGATTTGTAAATGCCAGGAGCCAAGGTTAATCCACCAAGTTCGCCTGCACCCGGATCAGAACCACCTGGTTTAGAAGCAGGAGAAATACTATTGTATGCAGCCAATGCATCTAATGCTCCATTCTGAGCAATAAGAAAGGAAGTGGCTGTTCCTGGAGCAGGAGGAGCCGTAAAAATTCCTTTTGTAGCATTTCCTACGTTCAAATTAGTTTCTGTGTATACATCTCCAGTTAATCCATCATGAAATCCTGTTACCAAAGTAGAAGCAGCAGTTGTACCGATACCTCCATTATTAATAATCGTATTCAAACCCTGATTAGTAATACCTGCATTACCACCAAATGCGCCAAACCTTCCTGCACGTCCCATAATATCAGCAGGAGCAGGTGTTTCTGTGGTAAAATTCCAAACATAATTGGCAGCCAATGCATTACCATTTACATCTTTCGCACCAGTAGTAATTGTAGCTGTATAAACTTTTGCAAAAGTAAAATTAACAGCAGGAGTAAACACCATAGTAGTACCTGAGTAACTCACTGTACCAAAAAACTGTGTGGTTCCCTGAAAAATCGTTACAGTAAGTGCATTGATTGTTGTAGGATCCATCGCAGTACTAAAATTTGCAGAAACTATTTTGGCAACTGATACATTGGTTGCATTGTTTGCAGGATCTGTATTAATAACAGTTGGAGCATTGCCAGTTGTAGTGAATGTCCATACATAATTTGAAGCAATTGAATTACCCAATAAATCCGCAGCTGCTGTAGTAATCGTACCTGTATATACTGTGTTTGTTAATAAAGGACTAGATGGGGTGAAGGTTGCAGTAGTACCAGCATAAGTTACAATGCCCGAAACTGCAGTGGTGCCCTGGTTAACAGTAAAACTTGTTCCTGTAATTGTAGCAGGATTCATGGCGGTACTAAAGTTTGCAGTAATTATTTTATTCACTGGAATATTTATGGCGTTATTAGCAGGATCAGTTGAAATAACTGTTGGTGAAATACCCGCTGTAGTAAAACTCCATACATAATTGTTTGTCATCGCATTTCCTGAAACATCTTTCACACTATTAGTAACAGTAGCAGTATATACAGTATTACCTATATAATTTGCAGAAGGTTTAAAAGTGGCTGTTGTTCCTGTATAGCTAACTGTGCCAAGTACAGATGTAGTTCCGCTTTTAACTGTAAAGCTGCTTCCTGTAATAGTAGAAGGATCCATTGGTGTGCTAAATGTTGCAGTTACAGATTTATTAACCGGAACACCAATCGCATTAGGAAGCGGATCAGTTGAAATTACTATCGGTGCATTACCTGTAGTAAATGACCAACTATAATCAGCAACCATATTCAAACCAGCTGAATCTTTTACATTTGAAGTAATGATTGCTGTATATTGTGTGTTTACTGCTAATGAATTAGCTGGAGTATAAGTAGCTGTTTTGCCAGAATAAGAAATCGTACCAGGAACAGTAAAGAATCCTTGCTTTAATGTGAAGTTGGAAGAATTAATGGTTGCAGGATTCATTGTATTGCTAAATACAGCACTCACTATTTTATTTAGAACCACATTGGTAGCAAAATTAGCAGGATCTGTACTTGATACCACTGGAGGTAAACCAACGGTAGTGAATGACCATACATAGTTTACACCCATAGCATTGCCTAATGCATCTTTTGCTGACGTAGTAATGGTGCCTGTATAAATTGTGTTTACCAATAAAGGGCTAGATGGAGTAAAGCTTGCAGTAGTTCCAGCATAAGTTACAACGCCAAGAACAGCAGTGGAACCTTGTGTTACTGTAAAGCTTGTTCCTGTAATTGTAGCAGGGTTCATTGCAGTACTAAAATTGGCGGTAATGGTTTTTGCTAATGGTACATTTAAAGCTCCATTAGTAGGATCAGTTGAAACAACTACTGGAGCATTGCCTGTTGTAAAACTCCAAACATAATCTGCTATCATATTGTTGCCTACTGTGTCTTTTACACTTGCAGTAACAGTTCCTTTGTATACAGTATTAATGTCTAGTACGGTTGTTGGAACAAATGTGGCCGTTCTGCCAGAATATGAAATTGTTCCTGGAATAACTACAGAACCTTTTTTCAAATTAAAATTGGCAGAAGTAAGGGTAGTGGCATCAATTGCCTTATTAAATACTACTTTGATTACTTTATTTAATACAACATTTATAGTAGCGTCTAACGGATCGGTTGATATAACAGCTGGAATAGCACCAGTTGAAAAACTCCATTTATAATCAGTACCCATTATATTTCCTAATTGATCTTTTGCCGAAGCATTTATTGTACCTGTAAATAAAGTGTTAGGAGTTAAAGGACTTGTTGGAGTAAACACTGCATTTAATGCAACAAATGAAATTACTCCAGGAATTATTTTTGCTCCATCTTTAATTACGTAAGTAGCAGCTGTAATAGATGAAGGATCCATGGTTGTGCTAAATGTAGCTACAATCACTTTATTAAAATTAACATCAGTTTGACCGTTAAATGGATCTGTAGAAACTACAATGGGCGTATTACCTGTGTTAAAGTTCCAAACATAATTAACTGGCAATGCAGTTCTAGAAAAGTCTTTTACAGCTGTTGTAACAGTACCCGTATAAACGGTATTGGCTTGTAAAGGACTAGAAGGTGTAAAAGTAGCAACTTTAGCTGCATACGTAACAACTCCCTGAATTCTGGTAGTTCCTACTTTCAACTGAATAGTTGATTCATTTACGGAACTAGGATCCAAATCTTCATTGAAAGTAACTGTAATTACTTTGTTTGTAGGAACATTAATAGCCCCAGCTGCTGGATCAGTAGAAACAACAGTAGGACATAAACCAATCTTGCCGGCTTCATCTACTATTTTTTTGCAACCCCCGATAATAAAGGCTGACATAAAAATAAAGAGCCAAATAAATTTGGTAACTCCCATATAAATCTTCCGCGTAAAGGGCAAAAGATTTATGTCTTTTTTTAAATTAATAATAAGTCTCATAATGTTAATTTTCTTTTTATGAATAATAGATCAAAGGTGAAACTTTGAAAATATTAAAGTATTATACAATTATAAATATGTTTTACATAATTCACGTTTTCGTTTTATTTATTTTTAAAAGCATTCAGAATAAAATATTGTAAGAACTAAAACAAGTGAATGTTATAAGTCTAATTCAATTTTTTACAACACTAAGTCTTTTGAATGTGCAAA
>JAYTXG010000255.1:0-1847 GCA_043743375.1 Sphingobacteriia bacterium | reverse complement strand
GTTGCGTCTGAAACAAAAGTATCATCAATTACTTCTTTAAATCCTCCAGTTGTAAAGTCTTCTACTTTACTATAAGTAGCAGGGTTACGAAGATTAGCTTTTGGTGAAAAATTAACTAATGGCTTACGGAAAGACCATGTTAATTGTCTTCGAAACATGTGGAACAAATTAGCAGCTGTTGTGATGTTTGTAATTACCATATTTAATTCAGCACACATTTGTAAAAACCTTTCCATTCTTGCACTACTATGCTCTGGTCCCTGTCCTTCATAACCATGAGGTAGTAACATTACTAAACCATTTTGTCGCTGCCATTTCTGCTCACCTGCAGCAATAAATTGATCAATCATTGTTTGTGCTCCGTTACAAAAATCGCCAAACTGTGCTTCCCAAATAACTAGTGCATTCGGATTTGCCATAGCATAACCATATTCAAAACCAAGAACACCATACTCGCTCAACAATGAATTATAAATTCTGAATTTTTGTTGATTTTCTTGAAAGTGATTGAGTCGATTATATCCTTTATTAGTTACCTCATCACGTAGTATAGCATGGCGGTGACTGAAAGTGCCACGTTGCACATCCTGACCGCTCATACGAACAATATTACCCTCAGTTAAAATTGAACCATAAGCCATCAATTCTGCCGTTGCCCAATCAATTTTACTTTCTGTTTCTAATAACTTTATTTTATCCTGTAATAATTTTTCGATTTTTTTCAATGGCTTAAAATCTGCAGGCCATTTCATTAATCCGTCAAATAATATTTTAAATAAATCTTGTGTAATGGCAGTATTAGGAGAGTTTTCGAAATTTTCAGGGGTGGCCTTATGCATACTTTTCCAAACCAATTCAGGAGCTTGGTATTTATAAGGTAGTGGGTGCTGTTTAATTTCATCTAAACGTTCCTGTAGATCGGCCCAAAACTTTTTCTCCATTTCTTTTGCTAATTCTTGAGCATCTGCTTCTCCGTTTGCAATTAGAAAGTTGGTATAAATTTCACGAGGATTTTGGTGCTTCTCAATTAGTGCGTACAATTGGGGTTGTGTATATTTAGGGTCATCACCTTCATTGTGACCGTGTTTGCGATAGCAAACCATATCGATAAAAATATCACTATTAAATTCTTGTCTATACCTAGTGGCAATTTCTGAACATTTCACAACTGCTTCTGCGTCATCTCCATTTACATGCAATACTGGTGCTTGAACCATAGCAGCCACAGATGTTGAATAATCAGCACTTCTTGCATCATCAAAATCAGTTGTAAATCCAATCTGGTTATTAATCACAAAATGTATGGTTCCTCCAGTATAATAGCCGCGTAAATTAGACATTTGTAAAACTTCATAAACAATTCCTTGTCCAGCTACTGATGCATCACCATGAATAAGAATCGGTAATATTTTATCAAAATCGCTTTGCTTTAATACGTCTGCTTTAGCTCTTGCAAATCCTACAACAACAGGATCAACGGCTTCAAGATGAGAAGGATTTGGCATTAACTTGAGGTAAATATTTTTATCATTTATGGTTGTTACTTCACTACCATAACCCAAATGGTATTTTACATCTCCACTACCCATTGTTTGGTCTATAACAGCAGTACCTTCAAATTCACTAAAAATCTGTTCATAGGTTTTACCCATTATATTAGCAAGAATATTTAGTCTTCCTCTATGAGCCATTCCAATAACTACTTCTTCAACAGTACTATCAGCAGCAACATTAATAATTGCATCTAAGGCAGCAATAGTAGTTTCGCCGCCTTCTAATGAAAATCTTTTTTGTCCAACGTATTTAGTGTGTAAAAACTTCTCGAACATTACGCCTTGATTCAACTT
>JAYTXG010000254.1:0-8647 GCA_043743375.1 Sphingobacteriia bacterium | reverse complement strand
AACTGCCTATTTTTAATATATTCTTAACTAAAAATTAAACGCTCATGAGAAAACTCTTTTTACTGTGCCTGTTGTTACTGACCGTATTGGTGCATGTATCTGCTCAAAATACAAAAACAATAACAGGAAAAATTACAGACGACAAAGGCGCCGGAATTGCTGGCGTAACAGTTTTAGTTAAAGGCTCCACTATTGGAGTTACTACGGATGCTGATGGCAACTACAAGCTAACTGCACCAACCAGTGCAAAAACGCTTGTTTTTTCAGCACTTAATTTCACCAATAAAGAAATGAATATTGGGAGTTCAACAACCATATCTACTTCTTTAACAGGGAAAGACGATAATCTTTCTGAAGTTGTTGTAACATCTTTTGGAATTAAAAGGGATGCTAAAACCTTGGGATATTCAACTCCAAAAATATCAGGAGACGATTTAACCCAAGTTCGTAATACCAATATTACCAATGCAGTTGTTGGTAAAGTGGCAGGTGTAAGAACTTCAGGAACTGGAGGTTCTTTTTCTGGATCTGCAATTCTTATTAGAGGATATACGTCAATGACGGGTAGCAGTGCACCTTTATTTGTATTAGACGGAGTACCTATTGACAATGGTGGAGGTGGTGTTGCATTACAAAGTGGTGTAACCAATTCAAACCGTGCTGTAGATATTAACCCCGATGATATTGAAGACCTAACTGTATTAAAAGGTGCTGCTGCTACTTCTCTTTATGGATCTAGAGGTGCTGCTGGTGTAATTTTAATTACCACTAAAAAAGGCAAAAGAAAAGCTAAGAATAATGTTGATTTTAATAGTTCTTATGCTGTAGTTTCCGTTAACAGATTACCCGATTACCAAAACGAATATGCACAAGGTACTTCAAGTGGAGCGGCTACTGCAACTTCAACAGTTGGTATTTACAACTTTAATGCTTCAACTTCTTGGGGTCCTAGAATGATAGGCCAAACTGTAACTAACTTTTTTGGTAAACCAGAAGTATTGCAAGCATATCCTAACAATGTTTCAGACATACTACAAAATGGATTTAATCGTCAAAATTCAGTAGGAATTAGTGGTGGAAATGATAAAACTACTTATCGTGTTTCATTTAACAACACCAAAGAAACCTATGTTTTGCGCGCAAATGAATTGAATAAAAATGTTTTATCGTTGAATTTAAATTCAGAAGTAACCGATAAACTAACTGTTTCTTCTTATTTAAGTTTAAACAACACATCTTCAATTAGGTCTCAACAAGGAAATCAGTTATCAAACCCTTTCTTCCGTGGATTATTTACACCACGTAGTTATGATTTAACTAGAAATCCTTACTATGATGCAGCAGGGAATCAATTGTATTATGGTGGAGAAGATAACCCTTATTGGTCATTAGATAATGTAAGGTATAACGACGAAGTAAATAGATTTATTGGAAATGTGGGTGCTCGTTACAAGTTTAATAGTTGGTTAAATGCCGATTTTAAATTAGGTGCCGACATACAAAGTTTTCGATCACATGGTTTTGATGAAATTGGATCTCGTGGTGGTGGTAATACCTCAGCAAATGGAACAGGTGGTATTAGGGATGTACGAAATAATCTAAGAAATATCAACTCTTATTTAACTTTAAATGCCCAAAAGAAATTTGGCAACTTCAATGTATCTGGAACTTTGGGAAATGAAATCTTTGATAATTTTTCCAACAATCTGAATATTAGAAGTACTGGATTAGCTATTAGAGGATTTGACCAAATTAGCAATGCAACTGTACTAAATACTCCAGGAGTTGGAACCAGTCAGATAAGAACTGTTGGTTTATTTGCAGATGTGGCTGTAGATTACAAAAGATGGCTTTCATTAAACATAAAAGCAAGAAATGATTTTGCCTCTACTTTAGCACCTGGCAATCAATCAATATTTTATCCAGCAGCTGCTTTAAGTGCTTCAATGACTGATGCTATTCCTACTTTAAAAAATAAGGTATTAAACTCATGGAAATTACGAGCGAACTATGGTGTTGTAGGACGTGCAGCTCCTGCCTACAATACAAGCAATTATGCTGGTTTAGGTGGCGCAGCTGACGGCTTTGGTCCGAACATTGCTTATCCGTTTAATGGTTTGTCTGGTTATACCATTTCTGATGCCGCTGGAAATCCAAAATTAAAGCCGGAATTTACTACTGAGTGGGAAATAGGAACAGATATTGCTTTATTTAATAATAGAGTAACTATTCAGGCCAATTACTACGTTCGTAAATTAACGGATGGTTTATTTGGTGTACCAGTTTCCCCTGCTTCAGGAGTAACTTCGTTGTTCCAAAATGCGGGTGAAATTGAAACAAAAGGAACTGAACTTACTTTAGGATTGGTTCCAGTTAAAAGTAAAAATTTTACTTGGAGCATTAATGCCAACTACACCCAATTTAGAAGTATGGTAACAAAATTGGCACCAGGTGTAACTGTAATTACTTTAGCCGGATTTGTAACCCCAAATATCAGATTGGTTGAGGGAGAAGAATACGGAGCAATCTTTGGTAATGCTTATCAAAGAGATGCTCAAGGCAGAATGATTTTACAAACTACCGGAACAAATGCTGGTTTGCCTTTGCCAACATCTGGTGTTGTTAAATTGGGTAATTCTAATCCAAGATATACTATTGGTATTACCAATACTTTCACTTACAAATTGTTTACTTTAGATGTATTATTTGATATTCGTGAAGGGGGTGATTTATACAGTAGAAATTTAGCTGATTTAAGAAGAAATGGTGCAGTTGTTGAAACAGCCGAACTAGCAAGGTTCGATAAAGACAATGTAACTCCTTTACGTAATTATCAGTTTACTGGTGTTGATGCAACAGGAGCTGCGGTAAATATTCCAATTCGTGCTGATCAATACTGGGGTAATGCGGGCAAGTATGTTGCAGCAGAGGGTTATATGGTAAATACTTCTTGGTTTAGAGTGAGAGAAATGAACCTTACCATGAAATTGCCGAAAAGTTTGATTGATAAAACTCCATTTGGTAATATTGAATTTGGTGTATTTGGAAGAAACTTATTCTTAAAAGCGAGAGACTATCCTCACCTAGATCCTGAGCAAAATGCTTTAGGTTCAAGTAATATTGGTGGTTTAGAATTTAATGCTAATCCAGCAACTAGAACAATGGGCTTCAATTTAAGACTAACATTCTAACTAAACATTATCAATTATAAAATCTTTAAAATGAAAAAAATATTAATTGCAATATCATTGGTTTTTTTGCTAGGGCTTAGTTCTTGCAAAAAATACTTAGATATTAATACAAATCCTGATGCTATTGCTGAAACGGCTGCTCCTATTGATTTGTTGTTAACTAACGTAACTGTGAATACAGGATTTACTGGTGGTAGTGATCTTAACAGGTTCTCTAATATCATTATGCAGCAGTACTCTGGCCAAACAACTGGAGGAGAAACTCAAACCCAGCAATATGAAAAGTACCTTTTGCAGTCTGCAGATGTAAATAATATGTGGAGTACTTTTTATGCAACTACTTTAAATGATATTGAAGTAATTATTCGATTAGCTACTGTTCAAAATGCTCCTTATTACAGAGGTGTAGCTAAATTGTTAAAAGCGTATAACTATCATCATTTGGTAGATGCATTTGGCAATATTCCTTTTAGTGAAGCTCAACAAACGGGTTCAAATCCATCGCCAAAGTTTGATGATGGCTCAGCAATTTATACTTCTTTGTTAACCATGATAGATGAAGCATTGGTAGACTTAAATAGTGTATCAACAGGTTTGGCTCCAGGAAATAATTCTACTATTTATACAGGATCTTTTACAACCAGAAGAGCTAACTGGATTCGGTTTGGAAACACGCTCAAGCTAAGATTACTTTTGCATTATTCTAAATTAAATAGAACGGATTGTGTAACAAGAATTACTGCTTTATTAAATACTGCGGGTGTTACATTCTTTACCGCAAATGCTGATAATTTTGAAATGCCTTTCTTTAATTTAACAGACAGGCAAAACCCAATGGATCAGTTTGAAATGAGAAGAACCAATAATTTATTTCCTAATAAGTTTTTGGTTGATGCAATGAATACTTCATCAGATCCAAGAAGACCATTCTACTTTACACCATTTCCATTTACTTCTACTAATTATGTTGGTGCTGCATCTGGAGATCCGCAATCACAGAAATATTCTCGATTCCATACCTATATCAGAGGTGCTGGAACTGGAGGTACACCTGCTTCTGATGGTTCATTAAATCCATTACCTTCACAAGGAGGAATTATGTATGACGGAACTCAAGTTGTAAGGATGCTTACTTTTTCTGAATATAATTTTATTAGATCTGAAGCTGCAGTATATGGCGCTCCTGGTGATGCACAAGCATTTTTCCAAGCTGGAATTACTGCTAGCATGCAAGCAGCTGGTGTGTCGGCTCCAAATATTGCAATTTATATTGCAGCTAATGGTACTTTAATTGGAACAGAAGCTCAAAGAGTAAGCAGAATTATTTCAGAAAAATTTGTTGCAAATTACGGAGTTATGCAAGAAAACTGGTCTGATTGGAGAAGAACAGGATTTCCTGCGATTCTAAAAGTTGCTAATGCTGTAACTACTGCAATTCCTAGAAGCCTACCTTATCCACAGAGTGAGATTGATGCAAATAGAAATGCACCACCACAAAAACCAGATTTATTGGTTCGAACATTTTGGGACACGCCTTAAAATATAGTTTCTTATGCGCAATAGCCGCCTCATTTATGAGGCGGCTATTTTATTTGTTGATTAAAATGAAAGCTACTATTTTACACAATCCTTAATAGTGTAAAATTTTATGATATATCAAAGCCCTGAAATTTCAGGGCTTTTTTTTGAGATTTTAAAAAAAATCGATAAATAAATGATTTTTTTTAAACTTTTTAGGCATGTGACTCGTTTGTGTTTAGTTTTCTTTAACTATATTTACATTCCAAAATTAAAAATCAAAACATGAGAAAACTAGTTACAGTGTTTCTGTGTATGGTACTAATCGCATTACAACTTAATGCACAAAATAGAACCATTACAGGTAAAATTACCGATCCAGATGGAAAATCAATTGCAGGAGCATCAGTTCGTGTAAAAGGAACTACCCAAGGAGTTTCTTCAAATGATGAAGGAGCATTTTCAATATCAGTCCCTACATCTGCAAAAACTTTATTGGTTTCTTACATTGGAATGCAAGAACAAGAAGTAAAGATTGGAACTACCGCTACTCTGAACGTACAACTACAACCTGGCGATAAAAGCTTAGATGAAGTTGTTGTTGTAGGATATCAGTCAGTTAAAAAGAAAGACTTAAATGGTGCGATTTCTGTAATTGGTAATAAAGAATTGGCTCAAAAGCCAATTAGTAACTTCACTCAATTATTGCAAGGTAAAACGGCTGGCTTACAAGTTGTAGGCCAAAGTGGTCAACCTGGTGCAGCAGGTTTTATTAGAATTAGAGGTACAGGATCTATCAATGCATCTAATGAGCCATTGATAATGATAGATGGTATTCAGGTTACCTCAACTGCTTTTGGTTTATTAAACCCCAATGATATTGAAAACGTTTCTGTATTAAAAGATGCGTCAGCTGCTGCAATTTATGGATCAAGAGCTGCAAATGGAGTGTTAGTAGTTACTACTAAATCTGGTAAAGCTGGGGTAGCACAAGTTAGATACTCATACCAAAGAGGGTTTGTAAGTTTACAAGAACTTCCAAATGTTCAGCTGATGAATTCACAAGAAAAATTACAGTGGGAATTTAATGCGGCACTTACCAATCCAGTTATTGATTCTATGATTACAAATAGAATTTCTAACGGACAGTTTCCTGCTGGCTCTACTTTATTTAATCTAAATGGCACTCAGCGCCAAGGTGTATGGGATTTAGCTTCATCTAGAGGTGCAGGTGATTGGAGAAATTTTTATTTGCAAAATGGAAAAACCGAGTCTCACGAAGTTTCAATTAGTGGTGCAACTGATAAAATGAAATATTTTTTCTCTGTCAATAAATTTGATGAAACAGGTATAGTATATAAGAACTATAGAAATAGAATCGGTGCTCGATTAAATGTAGAATACAAAGCAACTGATTGGTTAACTACTGGTTTAAATGTATCTACTGCTTATGTAAATGAGTATCAAACAAGGGAATTATTTAACTCTCAAGCTCCTTGGACTGCATATTTTTTAACCAATCCGTATGAGCCAGTATATTTACCGAATGGTTCTTATAACTTAACAATGCAAGGTTTTTCTGCGTTAGAAGGTCAGGATAATAATACTTTCTATAATAACAGATTGTCAACTTTTGCTACTGGATTCTTAGAGGGAAAATTTTTTAAACACCTTACATTAAAATCTGTAGTTGCAATGAACTACAATACTTTAATGGCGGAAAGTTATTTACAGCCTTTATCTAATTTAGCAAATATTTTGGGATACAATTCTAAAACAGATAACGGTAACCAAGATTTAAATACTGTGTTTACCAATACAGCTGTTTGGAATCAGTCTATAAATAACAAGCATAATATTAATGCTTTAGTAGGTCAAGAATTTACTAAAAATAATTTCTATTCTTGGTTATTGGAAAATAGAAACCTTCCTACTGCGTCTGTGAATACTGCAGAAAATGGTTCTTTACCTCAAAGAGCAACTACCTCTAGAACTCAATGGTCTATCATTTCTTATTTTGCCAGCTTAGGATATGATTATAATAAAACTTACGGAATTAAATTAAACGCAAGAAGAGATGGTTCTTCTCGTTTTGGTGCAAACAATAGATTTGCTAACTTCTGGGCAGTAAGCGGATGGTGGAATGCAAAAAATGAAAAGTTCCTTACTGATAATTCAATTATTTCTGATTTAAAAGTTAGAGGTTCAATTGGAACTGCCGGAACAGTTCCTAATGCATTTTATGGTTCATTAGGAACTTATGCTTTAAATGCAGCTTATAATAATATACCAGCTGCAGTACCAAACCAATTAGCTAATCCTGATTTAACTTGGGAAACAAATAAAAACTGGGATCTTGGATTAGAATTTGGCATTCTGAAAAATCGAATTACTGGTACTGTTGATTATTATAACAGGCAAACAAATGATCTATTATTTAATCAACCAGTAAGCTTGGCTACAGGATTTTCTTCTGTATTAAGCAATATTGGAAGTTTAACAAACAAAGGGTTTGAAATTACTTTAAATGGTGAAATTATCAGAAAAAAAGACCTTGTATGGAGTGTTTCTGTAAACTACACAAGTAATAATAATAAAGTAAATAGTTTGATCTCAGATAATATTCCATCTAGTAATAGTACTAGACTAGTGATAGGTCAACCTTTGAATACATTCTTCTTAGTTAGATGGGCTGGAATTAACCCTGCGAACGGGAAAAATCAATATTATAAAGCTTCTGACAATTCCATAACAGAGACTTATTCTGCAAGTGATGCTGTTTTGTTGACAGGAAAATCTCCATTGGCTAAATTTTTCGGAAGTGTTAGTTCTAATTTAACTTACAAAAACTTCGATTTTTCTCTACAATTTTATTATACTGGTGGAAACTATACATATAATTCACAATACCAAAATAACCTTGCAGATGGGGGTGGAGCTTCAGTTGGATTTAGACCACAGTATACAGCTTCTAATAATTATTGGAAAAAGGCAGGTGATATTGCATCATTTCCTAGTTTAACAGACCCTTCACAAAAACAAAATTTGTCTACTGATAAGTATTTGGAAAAAGCAAACTATGTTACTCTGAGAGATATAGTAGTTGCTTATAATTTGCCTATGTCTTTAGCTAAAAAAGCTAAAATAAATGGAGTTCGGTTTTATGTACAAGGAACTAACTTATTTTTGAATACCAAGTTTAATGGATTGCCAGAAGTAGGTATTTTAAATCGAGAAAATGGAACTCCTGTACAACCGGGAATACAAAACCTTTACGGATATCCTTCTAGTAAAGCGGTAACTGTTGGTTTAGATATTAAATTCTAAAAGTTAAATAATATTAATATGAAAAAGTTTTTATACTTATTTGTCCTCTTAGCACTTTTTAACTCATGTAAAAAGTCCGAATTGAATTTGTTGCCTTTCAATCAAATTGAAACCAGCGCTGCGTTTAATACTGAAACAGATGTAACCCTTGCTGTTAACGGCATGTACAATGGGTTAAGAAATAATAATTATGTGAATGGTACTTGGAATATTGTTGCTGATGTTTTAGCAGATAACCTTATTGTTAGTAGTTTAGGCCGCCAAACACTTACTGTAACTGGCGACTGGCGTTACAATGGGGATAATACAAATGGATTTTTCCAAACTGGGTATACTATTACAAGAAGAGCTAATGCTATCATAGAAAATATAGATAAATTTTCTGCAGGCGCATTTAAAGACAATGCAAAAGGTGAAGCTTTAGCATTGAGAGCGATGGTTTACTTAGATATGGCAAGAATGTACAGTAAAACATTTGAAAATGCAGCTGCTACAGATTCAACTTTATCTTACGTTACTACTTCCGACGCTAAAATTTTACCTGTAAAAGAAGCTGTAAGCGGTTTTTATGGCAAAGTAATTGCAGACCTATCCGCTGCGCTACCATTAAT
>JAYTXG010000253.1:0-2758 GCA_043743375.1 Sphingobacteriia bacterium | reverse complement strand
ACTGGGTTTGATTCTACTCCTTCACTTACAGTAATTCTTTGCGGATAAGACCCATCCCTATTTGCAACCCATAAATCTTCTGCATAAATAAAAGCAATATGATTATTGCTAATAGCAGGCTGCCAAAGCAGGCGAGTATCTGTTACATTTTGCGCATGAACAAATGATGAATTAAAGATTAGTAATAATAATCCTACAAAAAAGGAATGAAAATGCTTCATGATTTAGTAATTAAAAATGATAAATTTTATATTCAACGATTGATTGTTTTTTTTAAACACACAATTTAATTTAAATATATAAATAGATACTTACAATTGCCTAAGATGATTTTAAATCATAACCAAGAGGCAACAAAATAATAAATGAACTTCCTTCTCCCTCTTTCGTTTCCACCTTCAGTTCTCCTCCGTGTGCTTTTATAATATCATAACTCAAGCTCAAACCTAGGCCGGTTCCTTGCCCTGTTGGTTTTGTTGTAAAGAATGGTTGGAAGATTTTATCCAATACTTTTTGAGGAATGCCGTTGCCGTTGTCGGATATGCTGATTTCTACTTTATCGCCCATCTTTTTAGTGCTAATCGAAACTGTTGGATAATAAACTTCAACCCCTATTTTATATTCAGATTCTAGCTTGAAGATTGAGGATTTTTCCCCCACTGTATAAAACGCATTCGTTAATAAATTCAACACCACTCTTCCAATATCTTGCTGAATGATATTTATTTTACCAATGGTATTATCAAATACAGTTTTAATAGTTGCATTAAATGATTTATCTTTTGCTCTAACACCATGATAACATATTCTTAAATATTCTTCACACAAAACATTTATATCGATTAGTTCTTTTGTGCCGCTGCTGCTGCGGCTATGTTGCAACATTCCTTTTACAATTGTGTCGGCACGCTTGCCATGGTGATTTATTTTTTCGAGATTAGAATCAATATCAATTAATAATTCTTCTTGCTCGGCTGTCAGCCTGAGCTTGTTAAAGGGTTTTAATTCGTCTATCAATTCTCTACTTACCTCACTAAAATTATTTACAAAGTTCAGAGGATTTTGAATTTCGTGTGCAATGCCAGCGGTAAGTTCTCCTAAAGAAGCCAATTTTTCTTGTTGAATTAATTGATTCTGTGTATTTCGTAATTCAGCAGTTCTGTATTCCGCTTCTTCTAAAAGCCTATTCGTTTTATTGAACAGTCGCGCATTTTCAATTGCAGTTGCAGCCAATGGCGCAAATAAATTTAATAAGCGCAAATCTTTCTGATCAAACTGCCTACTCTTATCTAAATGCACGCTGCACAGTGTTCCTACTAATTGATCTTTAATCATCAACGGTACAACCATTACACAATGCACTTTAGTTTTTGCATACTTTGTAGATTTACTGGCCCATATTTGATAATCTGGTATAATCAATGTTTCCTTACTCATTGCTGCAGTTCCCATTGCACCTTCCCCTAATTGTAATTTTAACCCTAAAGATTCCATTCCTAAATTATAGCTTGCAACTATCTCTAACTCTTTTGTATCAGTATTATAAATAGCTAACTCACCGCCGGTTACATTTAATAAATCAACAGAACGTTGTACTACCGATTGCAACAATGTAGTGAGATCTAAATTACTAGAAAGATCATGCATCGTTTCTAACAAAGCTTTTTGTTCATCTGCTCTTTTTCTTTCTGATTCAAACTTTCGAGCATTGTCGATAGCAGTGGCAGCCAATGGTGCAAACAAATTCAGCAGATTTAGATCTTCTGATGTAAATCTATTTCTTGCATCTAAATGAACTACTGCTATAACACCCACCAACTGTTCAGCAACTAATAAAGGCACTACCATAACACTATGAACCGTTGTTTTGGTGTATTTATCCGAACGCCCATCCCATGTTTGATAGTCAGGAATAACTAATGCCTGTTTGGTTGCTGCAACTTTACCCATTGCACCTTCTCCATGTTTTAAATGTACCCCACCAGAATTCATTCCTAAATTATGACTAGCTACAATTTCTAATTCTCGCATTTCTTCATGATAAATTGCCAACTCTCCGCCAAACACTTTCAAAATAAAAACAGCCCTCTCTAACACAGCCGAAAGAAGATGATTCAATTCTAGCTTACGAGATAAATCGCTCATCGTATCCAACAAAGCTTTCTGCTCTTCCGCTTTTCTTTGTTCTATATTAATTAGTCGCTCATTTTGTAATGTAACACTTATGCTCCCTGCAATGGTATTCAAAAACCGAATATGTTCTTCATCAAAAACCGTTGATTCAACATAATGCTTTAAGCTAATATACCCGAGCACTTCATCATCTATCATTAAAGGAGTAAACAAAAACGATCTAGGTATTTCAATGTCATTCTCTTTAAAATATTTTTCGCCTATTAAATTATTTACATACTCTACCGAATTTTCATTTACCACCAGTTGTTGTTTAGTATCCATCAATACCTGTCTTATTTTATTGTAAGGCCTTGGCTCAGGATCTATTTTTTTACCTTCTTCAAAATGATATTTAAAATATTCAGTAGCAGTTTCTCTGTCCAATAGAGCAATAGAAATAACATAGCCATTAAACATTTCATGTAAACTATTACCTACTAACTCAAAAATATACGGCATTTCTTTTTGAGTTAACAGCGCTTCTTGAATGCTACTCAATAATAATAATTCAGCATTTCTTTTTTGTAAAGTTTGTTGCAATTGATTTGTTTCTTTTTCAATTTGATTGGCGCTTTTCATAAAT
>JAYTXG010000252.1:0-1546 GCA_043743375.1 Sphingobacteriia bacterium | reverse complement strand
TTCCAGCGTATTCGGTTGCAGTATCTATATTTAAAATTAAAGGCATTATTGTTGGATGATTGTGGTTTTTTTAATTCCTAACTCTTCTTCCATTGCCGGCGCAACAGCATATCTGTGGCTAGTTTCAGCTATTTTACTTAAAAGCTGATATACTTTTTTTAAACCAATTAGTTCACTCCATTCAAAAGGCCCAAACGGATAATTGGTACCTAATTTCATTGCAATATCAATAGCTGTTTTACTGCTAATTCCTTCCCCTAAACCATAATATGCTTCGTTAATTATCATTGCTACCACTCTTGCAGTTAACATCCCTGGTTCATCTGGTGCTTGTAATAATTTCCAGTCCATCTTTTTTAATATTGCAGCAATTTGCGCTACTAATAATGGCTGCTCAGTTGCTACTTCTAATTTATTGTGTAACATAAATCCGTACCATCCATTAAAACGAACACAATTAGTAGGTAATGAATGTGTTGTTTCAATTACCGCATTCACTAATACAGGTTGGATTGAAATAGAAGAAAAAAAATACCCTTCCTCTTCAAATGTAAAGTCTACATATAAATCTCCTTCAGGAATATCTTCGCTATCCAATGCCCAGCTAATTGTTACACTCTTGTGAGCAAAAGCAGTAAATAAAAATGGCTGTTGACTAGCAGTTGATTTGATTACAATATGCATCTCTATAAATAAATAACAAATTTACGTTGGCAAGTTGATTAAAATTGAGCAATTTGCTGCTTATCAAAATAATTATATGCCTAAGCAAGTTATCAAAACCAATAATGCCCCTTCACCCATTGGACCTTATAACCAAGCAATAAAAGCCAATGGATTCATTTTTGCGAGCGGACAAGTTGCATTTGTTCCTGCAACTGGTCAGCTAGAGTTGTCTAGTATTGAAGCAGAAACACACCAAGTAATGAAAAATGTACAAGCTGTGTTAACAGAAGCTAAAGTAACATTTGAACACGTAGTTAAAACCACTATTTTTTTAAGTGATATGAGTTTATTTTCTCAAGTGAATGAAGTTTACGGCACTTATTTTACAAGCGATTTTCCTGCACGTGAAACCGTTGCTGTTAAAGGGTTACCTAGAGGAGTGAACGTAGAAATTTCTGTTACTGCAGTTGTGGATTTATAATTTCTGATTAATCAAATAGTGCTTATTGTATAGCTAGTAGTAAATGAATACTGCTTTTTTGGTTCAAGAAAAATAAGCCCTATTTGATTATTAAAATTATCAGGCGCTCCTGTAAGATTTTCTATTGCAATGCTTTTTCTTGATATGGGTGTATAAACTTGTAATATAGGATAAGATTCATCGGGCTCAACCATCAATTGCAGTTTGCTGTTTTTTAATATGCATTGATTGGCCTTCATTGGATTAAGCTCATAAGAATTATCTAAGAATATGCCCCTTAGAGAAGCTCCATTTATAAATCTATTATCTTTTATTTTTTTTCCAGTAGGCAATAAAGCCTTATCAAATTCTAATTGAGTATTGCTCGGAAATGCCAAAGTGCAATTATCTATTTTACTC
>JAYTXG010000251.1:0-1647 GCA_043743375.1 Sphingobacteriia bacterium | reverse complement strand
AAAATTGAAATTAGTTTTTCGATTTTGTGTATGTTTTAGATCAACTAGTTGTTCTGATTTACTCCCTAACATATAAGCCAATTCTGTATATGGCCTTGTTGTTTGATAAAATTTCGTATTTTCTAATGTAAAGTTATACATATCAAATTGATGGAAACCTGCATCAAATCCTGCTTTCATTAGTGGATTAAAAAGTAATGATTGAGCTGCAGTTCCATAGTTTCCTAAATGATGATAAGTATAAGGCTGTGGAAACCTTGTAGTAAAATCATTAATTGATGAATCAATCGTTCTATTTCTTGTAGAATCGAAATATCGATAAAAAATGGTGATGGAATCAGCAAAGCGGTCGCGTTTTTGTAAGGAGTCTTTCTTTGAAGATCTACCAGGAGACTGCCCTCCAAATGACTTATTCTGAAAATTATTCAGTTGTTGAATAGACTGGCCCTGAGTTACAAACACAATTCCAGTGAGCAGAAAAAAGCAACCTATATATTTAAGACAATTTCTGCCTTTCATCATCAAATGCTTTTATGATAAAACTTTAACTAGCTCTCTTATTAACAAAGTTAATTTAGGCTCAGCATCTTTAGCGGCTTGTAATACTTCTTCATGTGTAATAATATTTTCTTCCTCTCTAATACCTAAATCAGTAATTACACTAATTGCAAATACCTTCATTCCACAATGCACTGCTGCAATGGTTTCTTGCACTGTACTCATTCCAATTGCATCACCACCCATAGCATGTATCATTTTGTATTCGGCTCTGGTTTCAAAAGTTGGACCAGTTACTCCTGTATACACTCCTTCTTTTAATAAAATATTATTGGTAGCGGCAATTGATTTTACTTTTCCAATCAATTTTTTACAATAGGGTTCACTCATATCAGGAAAACGAGTACCTAGCGTTGGTTCATTTTTTCCTATTAGCGGATTGTCTACAAACATGCTGATATGATCTTTAATAATCATCAAGTCGCCAACTTTAAATGAAGTATTTACTCCACCAGCAGCATTGGAAAGTAATAAAGTTTTTACCCCTAATAAATGCATTACCCGAACTGGATAGGCTACTTGTTGAGCTGTATAACCTTCATAAAAATGAAATCGTCCCGACATTACCCAAACTTTGTGTCCATTAAGTTCTCCTAAGATCAGTTTTCCAGTATGTCCTTCCACAGTACTTATAGGAAAATGAGGGATTTCATTATATGGAATTGCAATTTCGGTTTTTATTTCATTAGCAAGATTTCCCAACCCGCTTCCCAAAATAATTCCAACAGTTGCTTCAGTTTTTACTTTGCTTTGTATAAATGCCTTTGTTTCGGCAAGTTGCTCCAATAAGATAGACATAGCTAATATTGATCTTCAAATATAAATTAATAAAAAATAAGGCCATCAACTTGAAGCTGATGGCCTTATGTAAGGTATAAAAGTTGAATTTAACCTAAACGTTTTACGTTAACTGCGTTCAATCCTTTGCGTCCTTCTTGTACATCAAATACTACTTTGTCGTTTGCTTCGATCTGATCGATCAAACCATTCGCATGTACAAAAGTTTCTTTGTTGGAATCATCATGCTTAATAAATCCAAAACCTTTTTCTTCGTTAAAGAACTTTACAGTTCCTTGAATTTGTGTGTCC
>JAYTXG010000250.1:0-2467 GCA_043743375.1 Sphingobacteriia bacterium | reverse complement strand
CGTATCAAAGAAAATACACCCAATTAATATTAAATCAATCTTACCCACTCATTTTACAACATGCAATTAGCATTACGAGTTGGGAGTTTTTTTATATTTTAATTGAACATCATGGCGCTAGAGACTTAGCAATTTCTAACACAATGAGAAACCTATTTGGTTTTTTTGGCTGTTTTACTTGGGCATTTGCTGCAACTACCAATACAATGGTGAGTAATGTAATTGGTCAAGGTAAAAAAGAAGAAGTAATTCCTCTTATTCATAGAATTCTTAAATGGAGTGTTGGATTTGCAGTTGTAGTATTTATTATAGTAAATCTTACCCCAAGAATATTTTTGAGTATTTATGGACAAGGAGAAGACTTTATAATAGCCGCTATTCCTGTGTTGCGTGTAGTTTCTGTTGCAATGATAATGATGTCTATTGCAGTTGTTTGGGTGAATGCGGTTACGGGAACTGGAAATTCAAAAATGAATTTATATACTGAGCTGGCAACAATAATATTTTATATTATTTATGTTTATGTTGTACTCGAAAAATTAAATCTGCCCATCACATGGGGATGGGTAAGTGAGTGGCTTTATTGGAGCATCATGTTTTTCCCTTCTTTTTGGTATATCCAAAGTAATAGATGGAAAAAAATAGTTATCTAACCTTTTAATTTTACAACAAGATCAACGTATTGCTGCATTGCAGCTTCTTTAGAAAGTCCTCTTAACTTAGCCCAAGCTTCATGCTTAAATTTGGCAACAAAATCGAACATATTAGCTGGACCATCTTCACTATTGTCTCCCTCTGTACCTTGCTTAAATAATGAATATAACTTCAACAGAGTTTCGTTGTCTGGCTTTTCCGATAACGTTTTGCTGTTGGCAATTGCTTGATCAAATAATTCCTTTAATTCCATATTATTTTTTTTATTGTAATGATTCTAACAATTTTGTTCCTTCTGCTTTTATTAAAATATCCTCTGAACTTCTATTGGGTAATTTAACTAATTTATTCAACACTTCAATTGCATTTGCTGGCCTGCGAGCCTGTTTATACGCTTTAGCAAGATCTAAATAATTAGGTACAAAATAGGGTTCAATTGTTTTACATTTTTCCATGTATACAATTGCTTTTTCAATATCTCCTTCTGGCAATCCTCCATACAATAATTTTACTGCCATCTTTTTAAAGCCAGATAATGTTACCATTTCATAATGCCATTTACCTAAAGTATAATTTGCTTTAGCATGATTTGGGTTGATGGCAATTGCTTTATCAGCATAGGTCTTAACATCTTTTACAAAAGCTACAATTTTTTTATTCTCCGTTTCAATATCAGTTAATTTTCCAGCAGCCATTGCCATGGCGTAATTGGCATCTGCACTATTGGCATCTGATTGTAATGCTCTGTTTGCGAAACTATTGGCTGATTCAAAATATAATCTTTTTGTATTTTTATCTTTCTCCTTCCCTCCTAGTAATACATTTAGTTCTGCAGCTTTAACCAATGCTTTAATGTTTGTAGGAGCTATAACTAAAATTTGTTTGTATTTTTCTAACGCATCCGTTTCTTTTAATTGTTTTTCGAAATTATCTGCTTCTTTTAGAAGAATATTAATATCCTGTGCATTTAATGTGAAACAATTAAATACCAATAACAGGCTTACAATAAATTGAATAACTAATTTCATGTTATTTTCTTTCAAGTGTAAAAGAAACTCCAACGCTTCCTTCAAATGAAGAAATTGGAGGTGTTTTTTTATCGATCGCAATTTCTACCTTTTCTGCTAGAGAAAACTGTGCCAGAATTGATTGGGCAACTTCTGTAGCAACAGTTTCTAACAATGGAGTTGCTATATTCATTCTATTTGCTACTAAATTATAAACTGCCACATAATCAATTGATTGATTCATGTGTTTAATTGGCAAAGTATTAACTGCAACGTCAACAGTAATATTTACAATAAAATGGTTGCCCAATATTCTTTCTTCCTCAAAAATTCCGTGGTAGGCAAAAAAACTTACATTTTTTAAATGAATCTGTAACAACTTGTTATTTTTATTAATTCTTAATTTATCTCTCTTAATTCATCTCTCTATAAACCTTTCGCAGTCAAATATCGTTCTGCATCCAACGCTGCCATACAACCACTTCCAGCAGCTGTAACAGCCTGACGATAATTTTTGTCTTGAACATCTCCGGCAGCAAAAACTCCCTCAACATTGGTTTTAGTTGTGCCTAGTTGAGTTAATATATACCCCGTTTCATCCATAGTAATAAACTCTTTAAAAATTTCACTATTGGGATTGTGACCTATTGCAACAAAGAATCCGCTAATCGGAATTTCTTGTGTTTCTTGGGTTTGATTATTTTTAATTCTAACAGCTTCTACTTTTTTTGCTCCTAAAATTTCATCCGTATCAGTATTCCAATACATTTTAATATTTGGAGTGTTCAGTACGCGATCTTGCATTA
>JAYTXG010000249.1:0-4741 GCA_043743375.1 Sphingobacteriia bacterium | reverse complement strand
TAAATAATTTTTGATAGTCATCCTCAGGTTCCGATACGCCATTTTTAATGGTATGTACCAAGTTGGTATACAATATTTCATTAAAGTAAATTCCCTTTTTATAAACTTCATCCATTGCTTTTTTCAGCTCTTTTGGTTGAATATCTTTTAAAATATATCCTTTAACTCCCGATTTCAACATTTTTATAACTGCTCTTTCATCGTTCAACATACTCAGTACTAAAATTTTTATTGAAGGATGATTATCATGAAGCCATTGTGCTGTTTCATAGCCATTCATTATAGGCATCGTAATATCTAATAATACAATGTCTGGTAAGTTAAAAGGATTAAGTTGACTTATAAAATGCTTGCCATTATCTGCTTCTAGTAATATCTCATAATCAGGAAAATTGTTAATGATAGTAGATAAGCCATTTCGTAATAAAACATGGTCATCTACCAATGCAATGGTTTTCATAGCAGTTCTATTTAATATTGAATATTAATTAATAACCAAACTAAAATTAAGCTTTTTTTAATAAAAACAATCTAGATGTGTACTCTTTATTATCCGTTTATAAACGGTAAAAAATCAGGTACTTAACACGTTGTTTTGAATAGTAGAACTTTCTACTTTTAACTTGTAATATTTGAGGATGGTGACTATCCAATTTTATTATTATTTTTTAACCAGGGGTTACAAACAAACAGGAGACGGCATCTGCCGTCTTCGTTTTTTTAAAGTAAATTTGTAGATGTTACTGCATGTACACCCCGATAATCCCAATCCAAGGCATATAAAAACAATTATTGACTGTTTGCTATCTGGGGGAGTGATTATTTATCCAACTGATACTATTTATGGGCTTGGCTGTGATATATTTCAACCAAAAGCCATTGAACGCATTGCCCGTATAAAACAAATTGATCCAGCAAAAGCCCAGTTGAGCTTTATTTGCAATGATTTGAGCGATTTAAGCAAATACAGCAAACCTATAGATACTTCTGTTTACCGTGTTCTAAAAAGTCATTTACCTGGCCCTTACACCTTTATACTTTCTGCTAGTAAAGCAGTTCCTAAAATCCTACAAAGCAAAAAAAGCACCATTGGATTAAGAATACCTAATAATATAATTGCAAGAACAATAGTAGAAAATTTAAGTCACCCTTTGCTCTCTGCTTCATTACCAGGGGATATGGTAGAAGAATATACTGATCCTGAAATGATGTATGAAAAATTTGAAAACTTGGTAGATATTGTAATTGACGGAGGAAACGGAGGGATGATTCCATCAACAATTATTGATTGCACAAAATCTGAATTAGAATTAATTCGTTTGGGTGCTGGCGCTTGGGAAATAGCTTAAAAAGGAATATTTATTTGTGAGGGAACAATATTAAAACTCTTGCGATGATAAATACAAAGCCCGTTTTTATTGATTCCTATCCGATGCTCTAAAGTGCCATAACCTTTATTCTTGTTCCATCCATATTGAGGAAATTGTGTATGAATCTTCTCCATGTAAGCATCTCTATATGTTTTGGCCAGAATGCTAGCAGCAGCTATTGATGCATATTTCTCATCACCCTTTATAATACATAAATGTGGAATTTTATTGTAAGGAATAAATCGATTTCCATCAATCAATAAATAGGCTGGTGTAACTTTAAGTTGATCAATTGCCAAATGCATCGCTTTAATACTAGCTTTTAAAATATTGATTTTATCAATTACTTCTACATCAACACTAGCTACCGACCAAGCAATTGCATTTGATTCGATAACATCCTTTAAAATAAGTCGCTGTTTTTCGCCTACTTGTTTACTATCGTTCAGTAATGGATGCTTAAATTTTTTTGGTAAAATAACAGCTGCAGCAAAAACAGGCCCAGCATAGCAACCCCTACCTGCTTCATCACAGCCAGCTTCAATCAATATATCTTGGTAAAAGGAAGGTAGCATATTGGTAAAATTGAGCTATCCTAACAATACTATCAAATAGTTTTAATCAAAACAACTGTTTTGGTTGTTATAGCTTTGCACTAGTGTAAAAAACAGTTTATGGATATGTTGAATCGTTCAAATAAACAAATAGCAATTTGGTTACTAATAGGGGTGGGTATGATCATTGTTCAAATTGTTATTGGAGGAATTACTCGGCTTACAGGAAGTGGGCTATCAATAACAGAATGGAATATAATTACCGGCATATTACCGCCATTAAATGAGCCAGCTTGGATGGTAGAGTTTGAAAAATACCGACAAACACCGCAATTTCAGTTACTCAATTTCGAATTTACTTTGAAAGATTTTAAATTCATTTTCTTTTGGGAATGGTTTCACCGTGTTTGGGCAAGGTCAATTGGAATTGTTTTTGCAATTGGATTTATTTGGTTTTTGTTGAAGGGATCCTTTAAAAAAGCAATGCTAAAACCTTTAATTATTTTATTTCTTTTAGGGGCATTACAAGGTGCGGTTGGTTGGATTATGGTAGCCAGTGGCTTAACTGGAGATGCAGTATATGTAAAACCAACAAGGCTCGCACTACATTTTATACTTGCATTGGGATTGCTTAGTTACACATTTTGGTTTGCCCTCAGTTTTTTGATTGATAAAACTCAATTGGTTCAAAACAATAAAGTTCGGAAGCTTAATTTATTGGTATTAGTAATTCTGTTTTTTCAATTATTATATGGCGCCTTAATGGCAGGTCACAAAGCTGCAAATATTGCAGCCACATGGCCAACCATCAATGGAGAATGGATCCCTAATCAATTGTTTAAAGATCAGCCACTAATATTGAATTTTATAGACAATACTATTTTAATTCATTTTATACATAGGGGTTTAGCTTATTTGATGATCATTATTGTTATTATATGGACAATACAATTGAAAAAATTAAATGGATCAACTCTTTTTAATTTTGTTAGAAATATCCCAATTATATTAGTATTATTTCAAGTTATTCTAGGTATCAGCAGCGTATTATTTAGTACAACAATAATTCCAGGCAAATGGGGTTTGTTTGAATGGATGGCACAAATACATCAACTCACTGGAATGTTATTGTTACTTTCAATTGTAATGATGCTTTTTTTAGTCCGAAAAGAGAAGCAATAATTAGTTTTTATGCAGCATAATTGCACATAAGTTAATCATTGAAATATGCGAAAATACCTGATTGGAATTTGGTTTTCAATGCCAATGCAACTTTTTTTAGTGCATTTTAGAAGATACCAGGTATTATTAATTTTTTGGTATTTACTTTTTGCAACTGTAGCAGGAGATTTTATGAAAACATTCGGAGCAAATTCCTTGTTTTTAGCTCCCGAATATTTTGGAAATGTTTCTCCCGTAAGCACAGCTGTTGTTGGATTTGCAACAGGGGTATTTATTATGAGTTGGAATATTACCACATTTATTTTACATAGCAAAAGCATTAGATTCTTAGCAACCAACGCACAGCCTTTTTTAAAATATTGTATAAATAATTCAATTATTCCAATTGCGTTTTTAATTTATTATTTAGTGTATGCCATACGATATGCAAGTTCACAGGAGTTGTTTGATACTATAGAAATTATTTTATTAGCTGCAGGATATACGGGAGGGCTCTTATTGTCTTTAGTAATTGCCTTTATTTATTTCTTTAGCGCCGATAAAACTATATATTATACGCTGGAGAAAACAATTAAATATGCTCATCAGGAATATGAAAAAGTATTAGTTAATAAAGTGCTTCCAAAAGAAAAATTGGAGATGCGGATTGATTGGTTTTTTAGCGCAGGGTTAAGATTAAGAAAGCCAAGAGATGTTAGACATTATAGCCCCGATTTTTTAGATGCAGTTTTTAATAGACACCATGTATCAGCAGTACTTGCAATAATGGTTGCATTTATTTTTTTAATATTAACTGGCTATAGTTCTGATGCTCGTTTATTTCAATTACCTGCTGCTGCAAGCATTACGTTATTTTTTTCTATATTAATTGCAGTTGCCGGGGCCACTTCAATATTTTTAAAATCTTGGAGTATACCTGTATTTGTTGCTGTATATATAATTGCAAATATTTTATATCAAAAGGAAATCATTGATCCTCGAAATAAGGCTTATGGGCTCGATTATTTAAATACAACCAACCGACCAATTTATAACAAAGAATCAATAAACGATTTAGCTAATGATTCCGCTATAGCTTACGATAAACAACAATATATATACATTTTAAATAAATGGAAAGCTAAACAGTCATCTAATAATCCTATTCTATACATTATTAATACGAGTGGAGGTGGTACCCGAAGCGCAGCATTTACCATGAATACACTTCAGCGGCTAGATAAGCAGATGAACGGAAAGTTAATGCAACAAACAATATTAATTAATGGAGCATCCGGAGGCATGTTTGGTGCTGCCTATTTTAGAGAATTGTATCTGCAAAAAATTAATGGTAAAAATATTCAATTAGATGATGCAAAGTATATTGATAATATTTCTAAAGATTTATTGAGCCCAATTTTTTCTTCTTTTCTTACTAGGGATTTATTAAGCCCCGTTCAAAAATTTACTTACAATGGATTTGATTATATTAAAGATAGAGGGTATGCATTTGAACAAAAGCTAAACGATAATACAGAGGGCGTTTTAAATAAGCCCATAAAAGCTTATTATAATTCAGAATTAATGGCTCAAATTCCTTCCATGTTTTTTAATTCTGTTGTTACACGAGATGGAAGAAAAATGATTATTGCTACA
>JAYTXG010000248.1:0-2457 GCA_043743375.1 Sphingobacteriia bacterium | reverse complement strand
CCAAAGCTTAATCCTCTTTCAAGTAATACTTGCTCAATTTCCGATAAAGATTTTTGACCAAAATTTCTAAACTTCATCAAATCTTCTTGCTCGTATTGAACCAACATGCTTAGAGAATCAATTTTAGCAGCTTTTAAGCAGTTAAAAGCACGTACAGAAAGATCTAAATCTTCTAATGGTGTTTTTAAAACTTTACGTAATTGTAAAATTTGCTCATCTACTACATCGTCTTTTTTCTCTTCCTTATTATCAAAAGTGATGTTCTCATCAGTAATAATCATCAAGTGTTGAATCAAAATACGTGATGCCTGTTTAACTGCATCTTCAGGATGTATAGTACCATCGGTAACAACATCCAAAATTAATTTTTCGTAGTCAGTTCTCTGCTCAACACGATAATTTTCAATTAAATACTTTACATTTTTAATAGGAGTATGAATTGAATCTATAGCGATGTAACCAAAAACGCTATCCTTTAATTTATTCTCTTCTGCAGGTACATAACCACGACCTTTAGCAATGGTTAATTCTATATCTAATTTTGATGTGGTATCCATTACACAAATAACTAATTCAGGATTCATTACCTGAAAACTTTGTGCAGCCTCACCTAACATCCCTGCATTAAATTCGTTGCGACCTTTAATTGATAATGTAATTTTTTCATTAGCAATATCACTATCAACTATTTTTTTAAATCGAACTTGCTTCAAATTTAAAATAATTTCAGTAACATCTTCAGTAACACCCTTTATAGTTGCAAATTCATGATCTACACCATCTATTTTTATACCTGTTATGGCATAACCTTCAAGGCTATTTAACAAAACTCTGCGCAGGGCATTACCTATTGTTAAACCATAACCTGGTTCTAGTGGACGGAACTCGAATTGACCGTCGAAATCTGATACTTTTTGTAAAACAATTTTATCCGGCTTTTGGAAGCTTAATATGGCCATATTAAAACTTGGTTTTTATTTACCTTAAATCCTAAATAGATTTAAGAATTTATGAGTATGATTTATTTTTCCCGTATTTCTTTTAGAGACTAAGGGTTATTTACTGTACAATTCTACAATCAATTGCTCCTTTATATTTTCAGGAACTGATTCCCTTTCTGGGTAAGTAATAAAAGTACCTTTTAGTTCAACTTCATTCCAATCAACCCAACTAAATTTAGGATTTTTACCACGTGTTTTGCTCGTGATAGAAGTATTAACGGCACTTTTATTTTTGTAAGCAATTACATCACCAGGTTTACATGAGTAAGAAGGCACATTCATCACATCTCCATTAACGGTAATATGTTTGTGTGCTACTAATTGTCTTGCTTCTGGGCGACTTGCTACCAATCCCATGCGGTAAACTGTATTGTCTAAACGTGCTTCTAACAACTTAATTAGATTTTCACCTGTAACACCTTTAATACGAGAAGCTTCTTCAAATGTTTTACGAAATTGACGCTCAAGCAAACCATAGGTATATTTTGCTTTTTGCTTTTCTCTTAATTGTAAGGCATACTCACCTAGTGTCTTACGCTTGCGAGTTGCACCGTGCTGACCAGGAGGATTGCTGTTTTTAGTTAACCATTTACCATTGCCTAAAATTGGCTCACCGTAAATTCTACAAATTTTGGTTTTTGGACCAGTGTAACGTGCCATGTATAATTAAATTGTATTTGATTTTTTAGTGAATGATGAACGATTGTTAAAAAATCAAAAAACTAAATCGTTCATCCAATTATAAATTCCTAATTCCCCTTTAGAGATAGGGCTTAAACTCTTCTTTGTTTTGGTGGTCTGCAACCGTTATGTGGCATAGGTGTGACGTCTTTAATAGAAGTTACTTCAATACCATTTTGAGCAATAGAACGTATAGCACCTTCGCGACCAGAACCAGGCCCTTTCACAAATACATCAACTCTTTTTAAGCCAGCATCAATTGCTACTTTAGCTGCATCTGCAGCAGCCATTTGCGCAGCATATGGTGTGTTCTTCTTAGAGCCCCTAAAACCCATTTTACCTGCTGATGACCAAGAGATTACTTGACCTGATTTGTTAGTGAAAGCAACAATAATATTGTTGAATGTTGCACTGATTCTTACTTCGCCTGCAGCATCCACTTTTACGATGCGTTTTTTAGCTGCGGCTTTTGCACTGTTCTGTGCTTTTACTGGTTTAGCCATTTTTTTTGTTTGAGGTAGTCTTTAAAATGAATAATGCCCCTAAATTTTAATTTTTTATTAAGAATGTCTGGTGGCTTATGAAATGACAAATTCCAAAACACAATTTGTGTTTTGGAATTTGGCTAGAAAATTATTTTTTAGCTGCTTTCTTTTTACCTGCAACCGTTTTGCGTTTTCCCTTACGAGTGCGACTATTTGTTTTGGTGCGTTGCCCACGAACTGGTAATCCTTTACGGTGGCGAAGACCACGATAACATGCAATATCTAATAAA
>JAYTXG010000247.1:0-3111 GCA_043743375.1 Sphingobacteriia bacterium | reverse complement strand
AAAACAGAATTATAGTATGGCAATAGCTGAATTGGTCATGCCTAAATTAGGCGAGAGTATAATGGAAGCAACCATTCTAAAATGGCATAAAAAGGTGGGAGATCATGTTAATTTAGATGAGACTGTCTTAGATATTGCTACTGATAAGGTGGATAGTGAAGTGCCATCTATTGTTGAAGGCATTATCACTGAGATATTATTTAATGTAAACGATGTAGTTCCAATAGGTACTGTTATTGCAAAAATCGAAACAGTAGCTAAAACTGTTGCCGCTACCCCAACTCCAATTATCCAACCAACTCCTGCTCCTATTGTACAAGTTGCCGCAGCTCCTATTCACATTCCTTTACCAGTAACTACGCCTACACCTGCTCCTGTTTATGAAGTACCATATACTCCATCGGCTCCTGCAATTGAACTAATGCTAAAACCAGCAGGCAATCGTTTTTATTCCCCACTTGTTTTAAATATTGCAAACAGTGAGGCTGTTGGTTTAAGTGAGTTAGAAAGAATTCCAGGGACTGGCGGTGATGGAAGAGTTTCAAAGAAGGATATTTTACAATATGTTGCTGATAAAAAAGCTGGAAGAATTCCAGCGTTGCCAATTCAGCAACCAACTTATATACCAACAGCTTCACCTGTTCATACAGCATCAATTGTTGAACATGTTTCAGAGCCGATTGTTGGTATCGAGCCGATTGTTGCTATTGAGCCCTCTGTTGTAAAAGTTGAAGAGCCTGTTAAACTAGTTGAAAGATTTGCTGAACCTACACCACCGGTTCTCATTCAACATCATGCATCAACTTTTCCAGTTAAGCCAGAACCAATCATTCAAACATTTACACAAGCGCTTACAGCTGCACCCGCCCCTATATATTCAGCTCCACCAACACCAATTCAACAGTCTATTCCACAAACAAATGGTAAGATTTCTGAACCATCCTCAGTAGTTCTTACTGGAGTAACAGAAATAGTTGAAATGGATAGAATGCGTAAACTAATTGCCAATCACATGGTGAACAGTGTGCATACTAGTCCGCACGTTACAAGCTTTGCTGAAGCGGATGTAACGAATATGGTAATGTGGAGAGAAAAAGTGAAACATGAATTTGAACAAAGAGAAGGCACTAAACTTACATACACACCAATGTTTATTGAATGTCTTGTAAAAGCAATGAAAAACTATCCGTTGATTAATTGTTCATTGGATGGAGATAAAATCATTATTAAAAAAGACATTAACATAGGAATGGCTACAGCATTGCCTTCAGGCAATTTAATTGTTCCAGTAATTAAAGGTGCTGATCAGCTAAATTTAGTTGGATTGAGCAAATCTGTAAATGGCTTAGCCGATGCAGCTCGCAACGGCCGTTTAAAACCAGAAGATACCACAGGTGGTACATTTACACTAACTAATGTAGGCACTTTTGGAAGCTTAATGGGAACCCCTATAATTAATCAACCACAAGTCGCCATCATGGCTGTTGGTGCAATTAAAAAGCGTGCAGTAGTAATTGAATCAGCTACTGGAGATACTATTGGAATCAGGCATATGATGTACTTATCATTAAGTTATGATCATCGTATTGTTGATGGAAGTATCGGCGCAAGTTTCTTAACTGCTGTTGCTAAAGAATTTGAACAATGGGATACCAATAAACAATGGTTTCACTACCTATAATATAGTTTTGATTAAAAAAATAATTAGTCCCCTTTTTTATAATGCCATCTTAATGATGGCATTACTATTTTGCAATGAATTACATACTCAAACTTCGGGACTAGGAACATGGTCAATTATTTCAACAAAATACCAAGTTAGTAACCAATACTTTTTTCTGTTTGAAACTCAAATACGCTCACAACAAATTTACAACAATTTTAATTACTACGAATCCAAAGCAGGAATGGGATATAATTTTCCAAAGAATGGAAGTGTTTTAATTGCTGCAGGACATTATACTACTTACCAGCCCGATGGAAATTTTAAAAATCCTACAACAGGTAATGAATTTAGAATTTGGGAACAGTTTATTCTCAACAATAATATCAATCGATTAAAACTTGAACATAGATATAGATTAGAACAACGGTTTACTGCATCTGGTTATAGAAATAGGTTTAGGTATAGATTAAATGCCATTTACCCAATTAATAATTCTAGTATAAAACAAAAAACTTGGTACCTAAGTGTTTACAACGAATTTTTTTTAAACAACGACGGTGTTTACTTTGAACAAAATAGAATGTTTGCTGGCATTGGTTATCAGATAAATAATAGACTTACAGCTCAAGGAGGGTTTATCAATCGCTTTGATAATTTAGACACAAATAATAAAATCAGTAAAAACTTTTTTCAAACCATTCTTTTATTTTCTCTCAACGAATTTAAATCTGATAGAGAACGGCATCCTAGTGCGGTGGATTAGTTTGTACAACTTAACAATTAAAATTTTATTCAAATACCAACCCTAACCTGATGGTATTAGAAAGCATATTTCTATTACATCTGTCCTGATTCTCAGCAAAATAGCCAAGTCGTGCAGAAATTAAATGATCGTATTTATAATATACAATTGCTGAATCAGTTTTGCATAATTTATCTAAACACAGTGCCACATTATTAATTAATTGTGCCGTTTTATAGAAACCAATATAAGGTTTGATGATTTTATGTAGCCAATTAATAATTTTTTTACTGGTATGCTATAAAAGCTGGCTATTCTGCAATTCTAAATTCTTGTACCCTAAAAAATAATGTATTTGCAAGTTCTGGTTGATGTTTTTTAAATAAAATAGCAGGTTTATTTAGTAAAATCTACTAATATATTTCAAGTGCAGTTACTTCCAACTTATTTTTTTCGATGAATTAAATGGAAAATTTGAGATACAAAAAAAACCTTCATCATTACCAGCATTTTGATAAATTAAATATTTTGCAGTGTAGTAATGTAACGGTAAGATCTGCAAGTTCTAATCCCTTATTAAATGCTTTTTTAGGTAACAAATCAAGAGTATGATTAAAGTAACTAACGCTTTCAACTATTTTCTCATCAAACTCATTTTTACACATAGTTGCTTAATTATAACCAGCAAAACAGATAAGTATAA
>JAYTXG010000246.1:0-3181 GCA_043743375.1 Sphingobacteriia bacterium | reverse complement strand
ATAAAAAGTGCTGATGGTTCCTTTCCAAGATTTTGGTATAAAATGCAGGTAAAATTACTTCACTAAGGCATGGTGTAATACCCCATAGTGAAGCATTTGAGTTACAATATTCCCTTCCTTGGAAATAGACAACTTAAAAATATAATCGTAATCGGAATCTGTTAAAATTGGAATTGGCCTATTCCCACCTAAGCATTCAATGGTTTCCAAAACAGTATTGGAATGCCCTACTATCAATATTTTTTTACCAATTTGAAAATCCCTAATTCGCTCGCCAAACTCTTTTAAAAGTGTGGGATCATACGTGTTCACCTTTGCAATAAAATTTGCAGCAGTTTGTCTAGTTCTTTTTGTGTTAGTAGAAAATATCATGTCTGGCTCCTGACCTTTTAAATAAGTTGCTAAATCCATCGCCCTTTGTTTACCAATATCACTTAAGGTAGGGTCTCTTTTTTGTGCAGCGCTCGTATCTTTTTCGGCGTGCCTAACAATCCATATTGTTGTTGATTGTGCAGTACAATTATTAACAACTAAAGAAATTACTGCAATAAATAATATTCGCTTTAACACCACATTTATTTTACTAGTTTTATTTTAACATTTGCTCCACTAAATTTTGTTGAACTCCTCCAAACCATTCATCTTTTAAAATACTCAAAACAATTGAATTTCGTCTACCACCATCCGCTTTTTTCATATTACCCCTTAAAATTCCTTCTTCAATACAACCTATCTTTTTCATTGCTGCAATACTTTGAGCATTATTTGCATCAGCCCTAAATTCAACCCTAATCATGTTCATTTGTTCGAAAGCAAATTGCAACATCAAATATTTGCAATGCAAATTCAGCCCTGTACCTCTAAATTTTTTTCCATACCAAGTATATCCCAACTGTAGCGTTTGATTCTTTAGTTGAATATCGTAAAAACGGGTACTTCCGGCATATTCTTTACTTTTTTTATCAAAAACAATAAATGGATATTCTATTAATTCACTTCTAGAGGTTAAAGCAGTTATAATATACTGATTCATATTATCTACTCCATTTGCAGGAATAAGCGAGTATTTCCAAATATCTGGTTCATTAATAGCGAATTCATGCAACAAAGCCGCATCATCAGGCTTAATAGGTCGCAATAAAACGCAATCGTCTTCTAAAACAAAATCGTTTTTAAAGTCAAACGGCTCTAGCATAACATTCTATTCAATCATTTACACTTAAGTAGCCTGAAAAACAAGCTCTTATTCATTAAAAATAATTAATCTTGCAACATAAAGAAAAAAAAATATGTGTGGAATTGTAGGATATACCGGACCAAGAGAAGCTTACCCCATCATTTTAAAGGGATTAAAGCGTTTAGAATACAGAGGTTATGATAGTTCTGGTGTTGCCCTTTTGAATAATCACCAGCTAAAAGTTTATAAAAAGAAGGGCAAAGTTGCCGAATTAGAAGAGAGTGTTATTGGTGTTGATATGCATTCGCATATTGGAATTGGACATACTCGTTGGGCTACTCATGGCGAACCAAGTGATAGAAACGCCCACCCCCATCTTTCTAAATCTGGTAAATTTGCAATGATTCATAATGGCATTATTGAGAACTATACCCAAATAAAAAAAGAATTAGTTGCAAAAGGCTACGATTTCAAAAGTGATACCGATACTGAAGTTTTGCTCAACTTTATAGAAGATATTAAATTTAACAACGATTGTTCATTAGAAGAAGCTTTAAGAATCGCGTTGAAAAGAGTTGTTGGCGCATATTGTATTCTTCTCATTTCTGATGATGATCCTGAAACGATTATCGCTGCAAGAAAAGGAAGTCCATTAGTTATTGGTATTGGAAAAGGCGAGCATTTTTTAGCAAGCGATGCTTCTCCGATTATTGAATACACCAAAGAAGTAGTTTATGTAAATGATTATGAAATAGCCATTGTAAAACCTGGTGAATTAATTTTAAAAAATTTAGGCAACGAAAAACAAACGCCATTCATTACCAAATTAGATATGGAATTAGCTGCTGTAGAAAAAGGCGGTTATGACCATTTTATGCTCAAAGAAATTCATGAGCAACCAAGTGCCATCTTCGATTGTTTACGTGGTAGGTTATTGCCACAAACAGGACAAATAATGATGGGTGGAATTGAAAATAATATGGAGGCTTTTATTAATGCCAATCGAATTATGATTGTAGCTTGTGGCACTAGTTGGCATGCAGGATTAATTGCAGAATATTTAATTGAAGAATTATGCCGGATTCCTGTTGAAGTTGAATACGCATCTGAGTTTAGGTACAGAAACCCAGTGATTCATAAGGGTGATGTAATTATTGCTATTTCTCAAAGTGGAGAAACCGCAGACACATTGGTTGCATTAGAAAGTGCCAAAGAAAAAGGAGCGTTTATTTTCGGAGTTGTAAATGCTGTAGGCAGTAGTATTGCGAGATTAAGTGATGCTGGAGCATACACCCATTCGGGACCAGAAATTGGAGTTGCAAGTACAAAAGCTTTTACAGGTCAATTAGCAGTTTTGATGATGATGGCTTTAAAAATAGGATATGCAAAAGGAACACTCTCTGAAGAAAGATACTTAAAATTAATGTATGAACTAGATGCAGTTCCTGAAAAAGTTCAAGCCATTTTATCAGACACTTCTACTATTCAAAGAATAGCCGAAAAGTATAAAGACGCAACTGATTTTTTATTTTTAGGAAGAGGATATAATTTTCCAATTGCATTAGAAGGTGCACTTAAACTTAAAGAAATTTCTTACATACATGCAGAGGGCTACCCTGCTGCAGAAATGAAGCACGGGCCTATTGCATTAGTAGATGAAAAATTACCAGTTGTATTTGTTGCAACAAAAGATTCTTACTACGAAAAAATCGTATCTAATGTACAAGAAATTAAAGCAAGAAAAGGAAAAGTAATTGCAGTTGCTACTGAGGGCGATGAAGTAATTCCCGGCATGGCAGATGATGTAATGCTAGTGCCTGATGCCGATGAAGTAATTGCTCCATTGTTAAGCGTTATTCCACTCCAATTACTAAGCTATTATGTAGGTCTTGCTAAAGGTTTAGATGTAGATAAACCGCGCAACTTAGCGAAGAGTGTAACGGTAGAATAATATTTACTTTACAAGTAACCTAAGTTTAGATAAATCATAGCTAACAGCTATGA
>JAYTXG010000245.1:0-4949 GCA_043743375.1 Sphingobacteriia bacterium | reverse complement strand
ATTAACCAAGCAACTTTACCCTTCGTCGATAATTTTTAAACATGCTTTGCCATTGAATACTAATTACACCGAGTACCCCTTCTTTTATTATACCCTTACTCATTTTGCTAACTCCAATTTTTCGATCTTTAAAAACAATGGGAATCTCTTTTATCTTGAATCCTAATTTCCAAGCTGCAAATTTCATCTCAATTTGAAATGCATATCCCACAAAAGCAATCATATCAAAATTAATTGTTTCTAATACTATTCTTTTATAACATACAAAACCAGCTGTAGGATCCTGAATTGGCATCCATGTTAGTAGCTTAGTATAAATGGCTCCTCCTCTTGAATAAAGTTGACGATCGAGCGGCCAATTTTCAGTTCTGCCACCTTTTACATACCTGCTTCCTATCGACATGTCAACTCCATCATACTTGCAAGGATTATATAAATTTTCAAGGTCATTTGGATTGTGTGAAAAATCAGCATCCATTTCAAAAATAAACTGATACCCGTTTTTTAAGGCCCATTTAAACCCATGTATATATGCTGTTCCTAAACCGCTTTTGCCTGTTCTTTCTTCCAAAAAAAGTTGGTTGGCATATTGCAACATCAATTCTTTAACAATTACTGCAGTACCATCTGGTGATCCATCATCAATTACCAAAACATGATAGTCTTTGTTTAAATTAAAAACAGCAGTAACAATCGCAAGAATATTCTCGCGTTCGTTGTAGGTTGGTATAATAACTAATTTTTCCAAATTTGTTTAACAAATATGCAATGAAGATACAATAATGATGAATGAATTTGATAAAAGTAGCCTATCTATTGTAGAATAATAAATTGTTGATGAATAAATTAAGGCTTCTTTAATATACTGCGATTGAGCATTTCAGTAAGCTTTTGTTTGGTGTTCATTGGAAAATCACCCTTCATCATCCAATCGTAATACTGAGGTTCTTCTTTTAGTACTCGGGTAACAGGTTTACCCTTATGTTTTCCGAAATTAAATATTTCAATACCGTTGTCTTTTATAAATCGTCGGGCAAAATCAACTATATCATCTTCACCTGTAAACTTTACTATATTTTCTACTGTATCACCAATTTGAGGATAGCGTTCAAGTTGAGCTTCTAAAACTTCCCAAGTAGCAGTAGCATCAACTTCAGCACCATGTGCACCTTCTAGTGTTTTATTACAATAAAATTTATAAGCAGCACTTAATGTTCGCTGTTCCATCAAATGAAAAACCTTTTGTACATCTACAAGTTTTCTATCATCAGTAGTAAACTCTATACCAGCTCTTAAAAATTCTTCGATTAACATAGGCACATCAAAACGATTACTGTTGTATCCACCTAAATCGCAATTTTCTAAAAATTGCTTCAGTTCATTGGCCACTTGTTTAAAACTAGGTGCGTCTTTAACCATTTCATCGGTAATCCCATGAATAGCACTAGAACCAGCAGGAATAAGCATTAACGGATTAATGAGTTTTCTTTTTACTTGATTGGTACCGTCTGTAAAAATTTTTACAATTGCAATTTCAACAATACGATCATTACTGATATGTACTCCTGTGGTTTCTAAATCAATAAAAGCAATAGGTTGAGTTAGTTGAAGTTTCATTATTTTTTTTTAAGTATAATTATGACTGAGTGATGCGTTTAGCCAACGAATTTATATCTAATCCGTCATAGTTACCACTACTCATTAATAGAATATTGGAATGATTAAAATCTTGTTGCTCAAACCATTTAGTTAAAATAGATTTATCATTAATTATGAGCAACCCTTTTTTATTAAATCCTTGCAAAACTTTTTCTGCTGGCAATTCGGGCAATCTTTTTAATTCCAAAGCGTGTTTTGAGTAAAATACCACCCCAACGTCTACCTGATCAAAAGCACCATTATATTGTTCCATGAATGCTTCATTTAAACTACTAAATGTATGCAACTCTAATATTCCAAAAAGAGTTCTTTGAGGATATTGATTTTTTACAGCTTCCACTGTTGCTTTTACTTTACTGGGAGCATGGGCAAAATCGCGGTAAATATTTATTTGTTCATTTGAGGCTAAAAGTTCTAGTCGCTTTGATGCCCCCGTAAAATTAGCCATCACTTTTATAAACTCATCGGCAGAAATGCCTAATTCGGCACAAGCATAATATGCTGCATTTAAATTCATTAGGTTATGATTGCCAAAAATGGAAAGCAGTCCAGTAGCACCATTAATAATTACTGTAGTTAATCCATTTTCAATAAAATGTTCCGGAACTCCATAAGGCAAATAACGTATATCGGTTCTTTTATTATCTTCAACTAATTTATTTAATACCTTGTCTTCTGTATTAAAAATTAATACTCCACCATTTTCAATACGGTTCATAAATATTACAAATTGATCCAAATAAAAATCGAATGTGGGGAATACATTAATATGGTCCCAAGCTATTCCCGTTAATACAGCAATGTGAGGATACAAAAAGTGAAATTTGGGTTTTTTTTCAATAGCACTTGCTGGATATTCATCTCCTTCACATACAATTACTGGGGCATCGGTTATATTAACAGACTGCTCAAAACCAGCCAGTTTTGCCCCTACTAAATAATCAAAATCTTTATTGAGTTCTTTTAGTACGTGCATAATCATGCTAGTAGTGGTGGTTTTACCGTGACTACCTCCAACTACTATCCTTTTCTTTTGTTTGCTTTCTTGGAATATATATTCTGGAAAACTGTAGATAACTAATTCTAACTCCTTGGCTTTCAGCAGTTCAGGGTTATCTTCCTTAGCATGCATTCCTAAAATTACAGCATCTAAATCGGGAGTAATAAGTTCAGGGTTCCAACCAATTTTGGCTGGCATTAGGGCAAATTCAGTCAGATTCCCTACTGCTGGCTCAAAAATTTCATCATCTGTTCCTGTTACATGATACCCTTTTTTATGCAAAGCAATAGCTAGCTGATGCATTACACTTCCACCTATTGAAATAAAATGAACCCGCATACGTTATATTTTAGATAATTTTATATTAACAATTTTAATGGTTGTTATAGAGGCTGCAATATTGGTCTAAATCATATCTTTGTTAAGTGCAAAATACATGCATATTCAACATAAATTTAAATAGTAAAAAAAACACATGAAAAAAATCACATTTATACTACTTATTGCAGGTTTTGTAACTGTATGTTTTGCTTCTTGTGCTTCAGAAAAAGGAAGAGGTTGCCCAACAACTAATCCACGTTATTTTAGGGGATAGATTAATTGAACTAATTTTTATAAAGTTTTATATGAAATGGATCCCATTAATATCCAGCGACCAATTGGATATAATCAGTCAAAAATCGATCACTACGCCTCAGGTAATATTTAAACATAGCAGTAGATGCAGTGTAAGCTCTATGGCATTAAATCGTTTGGAACGTGATGCGGCTCCTGAGCAACCAGATTTTTATTTCCTCGATTTAATTCAACACAGGGCATTATCAAATGAAGTGGCTGAAAAATACAGTGTACATCATGAATCGCCGCAGATTTTATTGATAAAAAATATGGAATGTGTTTATGATGAGAGTCACCAAGGAATTTCTATGAAAGAAATAGAACAGCAACTAAGCACTAATTAATTTAAAATCTCTTAAATGCACATAACTGTTTTTGGCGCTACTGGTACCGTTGGTAAAAGAATTGTTCAGCAAGCATTGAATAGAGGTTTCACTGTTACTGCTTTTGGAAGAAATGTAGAGCGTTTAATTGATCAAGATAACCGAAACGAAAAACTCATCGCAATTAAAGGGTATATACTCGACTCAATAGATATTGCAAAATCATTAGTAAATACTGATGTGGTAATTTCTGTTTTAGGAGGATCATTAGATGGCAATGATAAAAGTAGAAGTTTAGGAATGAAAAATATCATTTCACAAATGCAAATAAAAAATATTAATAGAATAGTTGCTTTAGGAGGAATGGGTGTTTTAAATGCCGATGAAGAACATTTATTAATTGATATGCCCGATTATCCGGAAGAGTTTGTACCAGTGGGGCTTGAACATGTAAAAGCTTATGAGCTGTTGAATACATCTGGCTTAAATTGGACGTTTTATTGTCCGCCAAATATTATTGATGCTGATGAAACTGGATTATTTGCTACATCAATTAACTTTCCACCACAACCAAATAGTAATCAGATAAATGCGGGAGACTTAGCATTATCGATGTTAAACGCAGTTACAAAAAATGAGTTTGTGAACGAACGTGTAGGAATTTGTAGAAGATAAAGAACACTTTAATTAAGCAACATTCTCAATTACCATTGCGCTTGCTCCACCTCCACCATTACAAATAGCTGCTGCACCAATTTTACCACCGTGTTGCTTAAGCACATTAATTAATGTTACAATAATTCTAGCTCCGCTGCATCCCAAAGGGTGACCAAGAGAAACGGCACCACCATGAACATTTACTTTTGCGGGATCGAGTTTCATTTTTTGTGTATTAGCAATTCCAACTACAGAAAAAGCTTCATTCAATTCAATAAAATCAATATCAGTCATTTGCAAACCTGCTTTTGCAACAGCTATTGGTAAGGCGATAGAAGGAGTTGTAGTAAACCATTCAGGTGCTTGTTCAGCATCTGAATAGCTTCTAATAGTGGCCAGTGGCTTAATACCTAGCTCTTCTGCTTTTTCTTTACTCATTAAAACAAGCGCTGCCGCACCATCATTCATTGTACTTGCATTAGCAGCAGTAACTGTTCCGTCTTTTATAAATGCTCCTTTTAATTCGGGTATCTTATCGAACTTCACATTAAAAGCTTCTTCATCTTTTGAAAATAAAATGGGATCGCCTTTTCGTTGAGGAATTTCAACAGGAATTATTTCAGCATCAAAAAATCCATTGTTAATGGCGGCCTGACTCCTTTTATAACTTTCTACAGCAAATGCATCTTGCG
>JAYTXG010000244.1:0-7335 GCA_043743375.1 Sphingobacteriia bacterium | reverse complement strand
GTTTAATACCCCCTTGCATTATTTCCTTCCATATAATTTAGAAAAGCTTTGTTAACAACCCTATTGCCACCAGGAGTTGGATAGTTACCTGTAAAATACCAATCGCCTGTATTCGTAGGGCAACTTTCATGTAAATCTTCAATGGTTTGATAAATTACTTGAACTGCTACATTAACACCTTCTGGTGTAATAAGTTGAGCAATTTTATCGGAAATTTCTTGCGTAGTAAATGGTTTGTAAATTTGGCGTACAACGTTCTCAGTATGTAGTTCGTCGGTTAAAATTAATTGATTAATTTTTTGTTGTACTACTATCAACACTTGCTCCATTCCTCGCTCTTTCAACAATGCAATAGCTGCTTTGAAAGCAATAAAATCGCCCAACTTGCTCATATCAATTCCATAACAATCGGGGTAGCGTATTTGAGGTGCAGATGATACTACAATTACTTTTTTAGGCTGCAACCTCGATAACATTCTAATAATACTTTCTTTTAATGTTGTGCCTCTAACTATGCTATCATCAATTACAACTAAGCTGTCTTCATTTTTTCGTACCGTTCCATAAGTAATATCATACACGTGCTGAACCATTTCATTTCTGTTAGCATCTTCAGTTATAAACGTACGGAGTTTTACATCTTTAATAGCAATTTTTTCCTGACGAATTTTACGATTTACCATCTCTTCTAATTTCTCTTCCGTAAAATCTTTACCCCAACTTAAAATTTTTTCTACTTTAATTTTGTTTAGGTATTCTTCCATGCCTTTTACTAATCCATAAAAAGCCACTTCCGCTGTGTTTGGAATATAAGAGAAGATGGTGTTTTTTAAATCGTAGTTTATGCTTTCTAAAACCGTTTTACTTAAATGATGACCCAATGCAATTCGCTCTCTATATATTTTTTCATCACTTCCTCTCGAAAAATAAATTCTCTCAAAACTACATGCCCTTCTCTCTTTTGGCTCTAGTATTTTTTCCACTTTATAATTACCTGCGTCATCTACAATTAAAGCAGTGCCTGGCATCAACTCTAATACTTCGTTTTCACCTACATTAAAAGTAGTTCTAATAGCCGCACGCTCACTTGCAGCAACAATTACTTCATCATTTATATAGTAATATGCTGGCCTAATACCATGTGCATCTCGCATTACAAAACTATGCCCGTTGCCTAATAATCCGCCAATAGTATACCCGCCGTCAAATAATGGAGTAGCTTTTTTTAATACCAAAGTTATATCAGCATCATTAGGATGTAATTCGTCTTCTTTATTTAAAAAATAATGTAATACCTCTAACATGGCAGCTAAATCACTTTGCTTTTGAAAATCGCCCGGTTGCATATTAATTAACTTAAACAACTCATCTGTATTTACTAAATTAAAATTGCCCGCTAATGCCAAGTTTTTACCCGGCATCAGGTCTCTTTTAATAAATGGGTGACAGAATTCTACATTGTTTTTCCCTTGAGTACCATACCTTAAATGGCCCAATAAAAGCTCTCCGAGAAATGGTAGATGCCCTTTCATTAAACCAGGATGTTGCTTAATATCTGGTTGGTATTTTTCTAACTCTTGCAAGTCTTGCCCTATTTTAAAAAACAAGTCGGCAATCGGTTGTTGAGCACTGCTACGCATGCGATGCAGAAAAGGGTTACCAGGTTCTGTATTTAATTTTACTACGGCCAATCCTGCTCCATCCTGACCACGATTGTGCTGTTTTTCCATTAATAAATACAACTTATTAAGGCCGTAAGTTACAGTTCCGTGCCTTTGCAGATAATAAGAAAAGGGCTTACGCAAACGAATATAAGCTAGTCCACATTCGTGTTTTATTTCGTCGCTCATAATAAGTATTAAAATAAAGGGGCAAAGTTACAACTCCCCCACCTTTTTTACTATTAATTATAAACCGATTCTGTTTTTAAAGAGGAGGCTAACCAAAGAAACTCGGAAATAAAGTTATCGACCACTTTTTTAAATGAAGGGTCGAGTAAGTTGCCGAATTCATCAAACTTCTTATCTACAAAAGGCGTAATGAGCATATGTGGAGATGTAATACCAAAAAGTGCAGGCACCAACAATAACAATTGCTGCGATGCGCGCATTCCACCCATAGCTCCTACAGAAGCTGGGGCTAAACCAAAAGCTTTTCTTGATTGCTTTGAAAAATGGTCTAATAAGTTTTGTAATGCAGGCGAGTAACTACCATTGTATTCTGGTGTAACCAAAATAAAAGCATCTGCCGCAAGCATTCTACTTGTTAAGGCTTTGTACTTTTCTGGAGTATTTTCCACCGTACTAAACACATTTTGCAAAAGTGGCAAATCCCAGTCACGCACATCAATTAGGCCAGTATTATGCTCTTCAAATTGAGATAATTGCTGTTGCAAATGCAGTGCCAATCTAAGTGTAACGCTGTTTGCCCTCGGGCTTCCAGAAATAATTTCAATATTCATAAAATGATAACAATTAATGGTGAAACTGGTTCATATTAATCCAAATTGACCGCGATTAAATTGTTCTGTAAGATCTCCTATGAATGAATGTAAAAAAATTTAAAAAATCATGATTCTTTAAATGTTCGCGTCTCTGTTCATTTTTAGTTGAAATACTCTTTATAAAGTCATTGGTACATCAATTAGCAATAGTTCTGCATTAGAACTTGCTTTAATTATTATCTCATCAATTTCATATATTCCTAATCCATCTCTTTCATTAAGCTCAATATTATTGATAATTATATTCCCTTTAATTACAAAAGCATAAACACCATTTCCAGATTTTTTAATTGTATAGTTGCTGGTAAATTCATTTGAAAAATTAGCTAATGAAAACCAAGCATCTTGATTAATCCATACTGCATTTTCGTCGTCTGGCGCAACTACAGTCAATATTTTATTGATTCTATCTTGAGGCTTAAATGATTTTTGCTGATAATGTGGTTCAATATTTTTCTCTTTTGGAAGTACCCATACTTGCAAAAATCTTACTTCTTTATCTTTATTAGCATTCACTTCACTATGAGCTATTCCACTTCCTGCACTCATAATTTGCACATCATGTTCTCTAATTATTTCATTTCTGCCAGTACTATCTTCATGATGCAGATCTCCATATAATGGAATAGATACAATTTCCATATTATCATGCGGATGTTTTCCAAAACCCGTTCCTTCCTTTACAATATCATCATTCAATACCCGTAGTGCCCCAAAATTCATCCTTGCAGCATTATTATAATGTCCAAAACTAAAACTATGATAACTATTAAGCCAGCCCAAACTATTGTGCCCCCTTGTTGAAGCTTTATGTAGTATGGTTTTCATTTGATTAATTTATTAAGTATATATACATCTATTTATTTAAAACATTGTGTTGTTCATGTGTTAAACCAAATTTTTTAAGTTCATTACTCATCTTGGTCTTTAACCACCAAGCTGTATATACATGTATAAGTTTTGCTTTGCTAAACCTAATTCATAATTCTAGTTAATTCTGCCCTTAGTAGCCTTGTCTGCTGCTTTGCGCCAATCTTCTAATCCTGTGCAATTAGCAAAGTCTTTGTCTATCAACACATAATAATTAGGGATATGGTCTTTGAACCACTTTTCTAAAGTAGCCGATTTTTTATCTTCTAATGCTCTCTGAGCAACTCTGTTATAATCTTCTTTCAAATTTTCGCGGTGTGGCTCTTTCTTGGTTTTGAAATAGATCAATCGAACCACTCTTCCTTTTCGTTCTTCATTGTAAACTTGTGGTTTAGAAATATCCCCCGGCTTCATTTCACTTATCGGCTTAATCATGTCTTTATCCAACATGTCTAACGTAACAAAAGTAGATCCATCTCTTCCAGAAAATGAACCCGCACTAAACTTACTACCCTCATCATCACTGTACTTACTCACTGCTTCTGCAAAACTCATTTTCCCTATTTTAATATCGTTGCGAATGGTATCTAATTTTACAGTTGCTTCTTTAATCTCATCATCGGTTACAGGAGGAATGCGTAATATATGTCGAACTATGGCCTCATCGCCAGAGCGACTAATCATCATAATAATATGCAAACCAAATTTTGATTTAATTACGGGTGAAATTTGACCTTCCTTCAAACGAAACGCACCAGCTAAAAAGGCAGGATCCCAAAATTTATCATTTCTGTTTAATGTGTACTGCCCAGCATTTTCTTTTACTGCTGGATCTTCAGAGTAATTTTTTGCCAATTGCTCAAACTTTTTTCCACCCAATGTTTCAGCTTGTTTTTTATAATCATACAATTGCTTAGAAATATAGTCTTCCACATCTTTATTTGCTTTAGGATGAATTACAATTTGACTAACTTCTACTTCGCTTTCATAAAAAGGCAGGCTATCTTTTGGCGTTTTGCTATAAAACGCTTTTACTTCTGTTGGAGTTATTTTAATACCATCAACAATTTTCTTTTGCATTTGATCGGCCAGCTTTTGCTCCTTAAATGGCTCACGGAAATCATCTTTTAACTGATAAACTGTTTTCCCTGCAATCTCTTCTAAAACATCTTTTGAACCATATTGCTGTATAGTTTGCCTTATACGATTATCCAACTCTCCTTCAATCTCCTCTTCACTAACGGTTAATGAATCTTTCTGTGCCTGCAACAATAATGCCTTTCTAATTAATTGAATCTCTAAAACTCTACACTCCGTTGGAATATTTGGATTGTCTTGCCCCTGTGATTGCCTTTTAGCATCATTGATCGCATTTAAAATATCTGAACGGAGAATAATTTTATCACCAACCTGTCCAACTATTTTATCGGCCAATACTTTTTTTGACTGCGCACTTAGGTGAGTAAAGAATCCTGCAGTAAATAAAATGCTTATTATAACTAGTTGCTTCATGAGCTATATAATTTAATGATACTAAAGTAAGTAAACAAAGGTTGTTTTACTACTCAATCGATGATTTTTAACAAAATATAAAAGCCTCAAATCATACACCTCTATATTATTTAGCTTGGCGTTGACTTGAGGCTTAGGACTAGATAATTTTACAATGTGCGCTTCACTTCCTCTTCTTCAAATGCTTCAACTATATCTCCCACTTTTATATCGTTATAGTTTTTGATGGTTAACCCACACTCCATATTAGAAGCTACTTCTTTTGCATCGTCTTTAAACCGTTTTAAACTTCCCAGCTCAGCACTTTGACCTTCTCCTTTTGGATATTCCACAATACCATCTCTAATGATACGTATCTTACTATTTCTAGCAATCTTACCATCTAGTACAAAACATCCTGCCACGGTAGCCTTATCAAATTTATATACTTCTCTAATTTCAACGTTGGCAGTAATTTTCTCTTGGTATTTAGGCTCCAACATACCTTCCATCGCACTCTTTATTTCATCAATTGCTTGGTAGATAATTGAGTAGAGTTTAATTTCTACTCCTTCTGTATCGGCTAGTTTATTGGCCTGCATAGAAGGTCGAACATTAAATCCAATAATAATTGCATCAGATGCTGTTGCTAATAATACATCACTTTCAGAAATTTGTCCAACTCCTTTTAATACTACCCTTACTGCTATTTCTTCAGTAGATAATTTTTGTAATGAATCACTTAATGCTTCAACAGAACCATCCACATCTCCTTTGATAATAATATTTAATTCTTTAAAGTTACCGAGTGCTAATCGACGTCCAATTTCATCAAGTGTAATATGTTTTCTAGCGCGCAAGCCTTGCTCACGTAGTATTTGAGCGCGCTTGGTAGCTGTTTCTTTTGCTTCAGCTTCGTCTTCAAATACTTTGAACTTCTCTCCAGCTTGTGGAGCACCATTAAGTCCGAGTATTACTACAGGTGTTGATGGAGGTGCAACTTCAATTCGTTGATTGCGTTCATTAAACATTGCTTTTACGCGACCATAATGTTGCCCTGATACAATCAAATCTCCTTGATGCAATGTTCCGTTTTGTACAAGCATAGTAGCTACATAACCACGTCCTTTATCAAGAGATGCTTCAATAATAGTTCCTGTAGCTTCTCTTTCAGGATTTGCTTTAACATCTAAAATATCAGCTTCTAATAGTACCTTTTCTAATAAGAGATCTACATTTAATCCTTGTTTAGCAGATAATTCTTGGGTTTGGAATTTTCCACCCCAGTCTTCTACTAAAATATTCATTTGAGAAAGCTGCTCATATATTTTTTGAGGATTTGCGCCGTCTTTATCAATTTTATTAACTGCAAAAATCATTGGAACACCTGCTGCTTGAGCATGGCTGATTGCCTCTTTGGTTTGAGGCATTACAGCATCATCCGCAGCAACCACAATAATTGCAATATCAGTAACTTTTGCACCACGTGCACGCATTGCGGTAAAGGCTTCGTGGCCAGGAGTATCTAAGAAAGTAATTGCTCTTCCGTTAGGAAGGGTTACTTCATAAGCACCAATATGCTGAGTAATTCCTCCTGCTTCACCAGCTACTACGTTTGCACTTCTGATATAATCTAGCAATGAAGTTTTACCATGATCTACGTGACCCATAATGGTTACGATTGGTGGTCGTTGAATTTGTGCCGCTGAATCTTCTTCTTCTTCCGCTTCATCTAATTCATCTACTTCTTCTAGTCCAATAAATTCAACTTCAAATCCAAACTCACTTGAAACCAGTTCAATAACTTCAGCATCTAATCGCTGATTAATTGAAACCATAATTCCAAGGTTCATACACTTGCCAATAACATCGGCAAAACTTACATCCATCAGATTAGCCAATTCACTCACAGTAACAAATTCTGTTACTTGTAGTTTATTGTCTTCCATCATTTCATCTCCAGTTGATTCCGCAGCTTCATCTCGCTTCGCTCTTCTGTATTTAGCTTTCAAGCTTTTACCTCTCCCTCCAGTTCCAGCTAACTTAGCTTGCGTTTCACGTATTTTTTCTTGAATTGCTTTTTGATCTATTTCTTTATCTTCAGTTCTTGGAGCATTTCTATCATTTCTGTTTCCACCACCACGATTTCCACCACCACCACGGTTTCCGCCACCGCCGCCTCTGTTAAATCCACCGCCGCCACCAGAACCACCGCCACCTTGAGGATTATTATTTCGTGCTGCTACGATTGGACGATTGGGGCCAGTTAATGGTTTGCCATTAGCATCTTTTGCAACAGGAGTTACCGTAATATTATCTCCTTTTTTATCAACAGGTATACGCTTACGCTTTCTTTTCTCATCTCTACCCATTGGTTTTGGGCGAGTATCACTATTAACGGGTAATTCAATTTTTCCTAAAATTTTCGGTCCCTCTAGTTTTTCTGCTCTGATATTTTCTATTGTTGGAGG
>JAYTXG010000243.1:0-3301 GCA_043743375.1 Sphingobacteriia bacterium | reverse complement strand
TTGCATGGAAGGATCAAGCTGTGGTTTAATATCAACAATGTATTGAAAATAAGATTCTGACTCGTTCATAGTGTTATCCTTATTCACATCTTCAGCATCGGGATACAAGGTAGCGGCGGACGTAAAACTTGATCCATCATTTACCTGGGAATTGCCTTGTGGGTTATTAATATTTTTATATCTTTTTAAAATACCGTCAGCCCCTGTAAAACCGGAGTTTCTGTAATACACATAATTATCAAGGGACGGGTCGCTTTCTACCTGTTGCAGTGCAGTACCGTTCAGTATCGGAGCTAAAGCGGATAGGTAACCTGCTCTTTTAATTCTTTCATTATCGTCATTTAACCCATCAAAACCCACATCCTGGTATGGACGATCATTGGCATTGTTGCTGAAAGAATTGGTTACCTGTATGGGGTTTAATGGTGTAACACCCCAAACACTCGTACTATCAACCTGCGCTGGGGCATTTGGTGTAGGCAAGCCATTCTCATAAAATCTTCTGCCGTCTTTTAAAACATCTTCCGAAATTGTACCAAGATTAAAATATAATTTTCCTCCGGACGTGGAGGAGGGTGATTTAATATATGGATCCTGTAACCAAAATTCAATAAACTGAACATTTGCAGTCTCAAAATCTGTTTGATCAATATTACGCATTAATCCCCCCCATCTTTTTTCGGGATTTTTTAAGTTATTATTTGCGTCAATACTGCCAGCAGCAATATCATAATTATATGGTCCTTTTTGAGTAGGATAATACGATAAATCAAAAGTGATTAACTGGTTTTGTCCATAGGAAACTGTTTTTAATGGAAATATTTCATTTTGATTTACAAGACGTACCTGGGGGTCGCTCAATTCTTCCTTATTATTAGCTAAAGGGTTATTGGAACCTTTATAAATTTGCAAAGCAGGTTCAATTTGATACCAGGCTATTTTAGCCCTGTTTCTTCCATAAAGAAGATTATTACTTAAGTTTGATTCAGGAAAAATGGGTAAGCCTCCAATATCTGTAGCTCCCTGTGGGGTAGATGCCAACACCCAGCTATTGGCAGGAAAACGAAGATCAATAGCGGATTCGCTACCTTCAAAATCGTCAATATAAATAGTACCTGCGGAGCCTTTTCCGATTTGTGGTGCATGGCCAGGGTGCAAATATGCAGCTTCAGCATACATATTAATGTTTGAGGGTACTGTAGTTGAATAGAAAGGAAGCTTATCTAATAATTTGGTAATTCTTGGCACTTCCTTATTGTAATTAACGTCCATCCCATACATAGTATTTCGTATGGGATCATCACCAATATTATTTTTTGTAAAATAAGGGCGTTCACTTAACTGTACGATGGTTCCACCAATTGAAAGGCGCTCTTTCAAAGTATTTTTAGCAAGATAGTCTAGCCTAAGTCCAAAATATTTTTTTTGTTGAATACCAAAACCAGCATTATTTTCAAAATTTACCTGTACAGGTAATCCCGCATTTAAAATTGCCTGGTTGGTTACTTTAATTGTACCCAGATCATAATTGATATCGTAATCAGTGCCTTCAATTAGGGTCTGGCCACCAGCAGTAACGGTTACGCTACCACGCGGAATATTGTACCCAATACTTATGTCTGACGACCCGGAAGTACGGGCAGATCCTTTTAATACAAAACGGTCAAGACCAGGAAATTGCTGAGCTACAGCTTTAATAGAATCATAAAGAGCATAATACAAAGTATCCCTGACATTTGCAGGAACCACATTATAAACCTTTGGTGCAAGGTCGCGGCCAAATGGCTGTAGTACTGGAAAAATTATTCTGCTATAGGGAGATAATACAGTATATCCCTCTACGTAATCAAACTCGCCGTCCGGCTGAGGATCCAGGTTATTATTAAGCCTGTCTAAGTTTAATAAAGATATAAGGGGAGTGCCTATATTTTTATCCCCGAAAGGGAAATACCGTTTTGCACCCAAGCTAGGTTGCTGGTACAAAACATTTAGCTTGAAGTCGGTAGGCGTTAATGATCCATAACCAACAGCATATACATTTTTCATCATCAATTGCCATATTGGCAACTGAGGCCGCTGAGAAGTAGCCTTTAATAATTTAAGAAATAATACCTGTTGTGTTGCTGTGGTACTGTCTGGCGGCAAATCAGAAGAAAATTCACCTAACTGGTAAATTCTTCCATTATAACTATATTGAAAAGCAACTGCTAATACCTCATCGGCCTGTAAAGGCTGGGCTATGGAAATATAACCAACCTGCCTGTTAAAAATATATTGTGACGAATCTAATTTGCGTGCAAATATTTTTTCAAAATCCTGAACAGGGGTAAGACCCATTGTCTGCAAATTACTAACAACTAAAGCAGGATTTCTATTTCCGCGATTAGAAATTATATTACTATACTCATTGTTTGTTCCATTATCCGGAGGGGCAAAATTGCTGGTTACAGATATTACTGGGGGTTGCAGATATGGTTTTATTTCTCCTAAATCCATTAATCCTACTACGTCTCTTGTATTAACAGTACTGCCATTTTTATTGGTAACCCACACTTCTAACCGAAGTATTTGAACCGGGGTAGTAACAGCCGGTAAAGTAGACATTACCGAGTTATAATTGTTTTGAAAGTATTGGGATAATAAAAAGTGGCGGTTTTCTTCATATTCATCTCCTTTTAGATCAATTAACTGGGCAGAAGCACCCCCTTGCAAATTGGCCGTTTGTCTTGTTGATTTTTGATTGGCTAATACTGCTGTAACATTTAGTTTACCAAACTGTAATTGAGTTTTTAATCCAAACAATTGCTGTGCTCCTGGTATAAAATTGCTTCGGGATTGAAACTGCACAGCGCCAGCTTCAAAACGCTTTATAATTTCGTCATCAAAGCCCACATAATCAAGTTTTAATTGGTTATCCTGACCAAAGTTGGCAATTGTATTATAATTGATGGGAAATTTTAATTTATCACCGATATTGGCAATTACGTTTACCTGCGCATTCATTCCAAAATCCAATCCACCATTCTTTCTTGCTTTTTCTGGTAAAGTTGGGTTATCAATATTTTGTCCCTGGTAACCTAAAGTAATATCAAGATTTCCTTGTGGAATAATTTGTATTTTACCATTACCAAACAAACGGTTAAACAGGTTATCGTACAATGATAATTTGGGTTTAACTAAATTCCGGTTTAGCAAACTCATTGTATTAGATCTTTTTTTAAAATAATCTATTTCTGATTGCCTGCCTCTAAGTTTCCAATATTCTTCAAAAGTATAAGTAGTAGGGGTTTGGTAATATTTA
>JAYTXG010000242.1:0-4043 GCA_043743375.1 Sphingobacteriia bacterium | reverse complement strand
TTTTGTTAGATGTAATTATAGCTTGCCGCTTAATTCTTTACCAGCTTTAAATTTAGCAACTTTCTTTGCTTTAATTTTAATTGTTTCGCCAGTTTGAGGGTTACGACCAGTTCTTGCAGCACGTTTAGATACAGAGAATGTACCGAAACCTACTAAAGTTACTTTATCACCTTTTTTCAATGCTTTTGTTACTGCATCAATAAAAGCATCCAAAGTAGAGTTTGCTTGTGTTTTTGTTATACCAGCATCATCAGCTAGTACCGCGATTAATTCAGCTTTGTTCATAGACGTGTTTTTAATGTTTTTGTTAACTGTAACAAATTTATTCTCTTTTCATTAAGAACAAAATATTTTTTGCATTATTTTTAATATTTATTTTGCGGCAAAACCCCTATAAATAAAGGGATATAGAAGAATAATGTATATTTTTAAAACTTATAAGGAGGTGATGAAAAACGCTGTAACTCAATGGTAGCAGTCTTTTCACGTATAAATAGCTGAAAATCAATACCCGCAAGGGTTTCAGGGTAATATAAGAAAGATTTTTAATTACCAACTACTATATTTAAAACTATCCACACTCAATGCACAAGTTGCATTATGGACCTAAAAGCCATTATTTGGATACCCCAACACTTCATAGTTTCTTCCCTTAATATAGGCGCAAATTCTTTTAAGTACAATTCATAGTCTTCCTTTGATGCTGCATGGTACTGAACTGCATAAGTTGGACCATCTTCTTCATCTGTTTCTAATAATCGTAGAAATACTTGTTTGGTAAAGCATCCTGTTTTCATTACCGCAGGAATATGTTCATTTTTCATCCAATGCAACCAATCTGTATGAATAGAATGAGCTACTTTGGTGGTTACGTTATATATCAGCATTTAAGAGTTATGGATTAAGAGTTATGAATTAAGAGATATGAATTAAGAGATACGGCATTGTGGCATTACTTATATAGTTAACGCTGCAAAGATCGGACAATGATCGCTATGTTTAATATCAGGTAAAATGCTTGCAGCGGTTAAATTTGGCAACAAATTTTTACTAATACAAATATAATCAATACGCCAACCCTTGTTTTGCAATCTAACAGAAGGAAAGCGTTGGCTCCACCAGCTGTATCCTCCGGTTGTTTCGGGGTTTAAGTGCCGATAAGTATCAATCCATCCATTGGCTAAAAATTGCGTCATCCATTCACGTTCTTCTGGTAAAAATCCAGATGATTTTTTATTGCCTTTAGGGTCATGAATATCAATGGCTTCGTGTGCAATATTATAATCACCTACAATAATTAATTGCTTTCTCGTTTTTTTGAGGGTTTCTAAATAACCATTAAATTCTTTTAACCACTGGTATTTATAAGTCTGCCTTAAATCTCCGCTAGTGCCCGAAGGGTAGTATGCATTAATGATACTAATTTTTCCAAAATCGGCTCTTATAACCCTTCCTTCAAAATCGCTTTGATCAATTCCATTCCCAAAAAAAACTTTATCTGGTTCTATGTTAGATAAAATAACTACACCACTGTATCCTTTTTTTTGTGCAGAAAACCAATAACTATTGTATCCAGCTTTTTCAAAATGGGCATGATCAATATTATCTTTGGTTGCCTTACTTTCTTGCAAGCAAATAATATCGGCAGGGTTGGTTGCCAACCAATCTATAAACCCTTTTTTAATGGCGGCACGAATGCCGTTTACGTTGTAAGAAATTATGCGCATGTTGTTTATTGTAAATAGGAATTAAAACCAATCATGAATAAAATAGTTAATAAATTACTCGAAATTGATTCATCTAAAATAACGAATCTTTCTAAAGCTTTATCACCGTTGGTAATGCAAACTAACTGATCATTTAAATAAAATTCTTTTAAATACTTTTCTCCGCTAATACAAATTTTAAAAGATTGATTCAAAATTTTTCCGCTGATTACATAATCTTGTAACAATGATAATGTTCTTCCTGCAGAATCAATGGTAAAATTTAATTTATTATCAATCCCGTTGGTTACTTGTTGTGTAAATATTTTTTTACTTGTATCAACTACTTCATTTCCTATACTAAAACGAGCAATAGTATCATTATTAAGCGTAAGCGTATTAAAATTTCCCTTGATGATTTTTATTAGTTGCTTGCCCATAAAATCGAAATCTAGGTAGGCAATAACAGACATTTGATAATTTTTATTTAAAACCACATCTCTAACATCTTGAATTAATATGAATTTATTTTCATTGCCAGTATTTACTTCTTTTTTTATGGCTATTAATACCGAATCTGGTAAAATCGTTCTGTTTTTTCCGGTTAATATAATTTTTTGGTATAACTGCTCACCCCATCTAATTATTTGTTGCTGGTTATTGTAACTGAACTTACTAATATTTTTTTCGGAGTTTACTTGAATACGAGGCTTATCAATTATTTTATCTAAAATAAAATTATCTCTAATAAAAACCCTTGCAGCTTTCACTTCAATTTGAGTATCTGTTTTGGTAGAGTCTAATAATATAGCCATTGATTTTTTTAGCACTTCAGTAAATCCTTTTGAAGAAATGTTTAAATTTTGCGCAGCAATGCCAATACCATTCGTAGCACCAAATTTAATAAAAATAGCTATTGTCGAATTAAAAATGGGTGTTTCTTTTGCTTTTTTTATATTTAATTCTAAACGTAAAACAGATTTCACTTTTTTTACAAATAGTGTGTCAAGAATGTCTAAATCAAATTCTTTTATATACATAGCAGTTGTATATTCAATAAGATCAATATTTAATTCCGGTTGATTGGAATTATTATTTCTTATTTTTTGTGATTGATTTTTATCCTTGTTCTCTTTAAAAGCAATAGTGGTATTATTTGCCAGTCTAAATCCTAATTTTTCAAACAGCAAACTATCAATATCTTTTGTAAATGCTGTTTTTACTTCTTCGCTATTCCAATAATTCATCATTGGTCCGTTGAGCGAAATACACCTAAAATCGCCGGGGTAAATTACTTTCTGGGCATTTAGTAAAATGCAATGGCCTGTTAAAAGCAAACAGAAGAGTAGTTTATTCATTATTAAATAGTAGTTTGGGTATTTAAGTCTAAAATAAGCATCTTTCATGGAGCAACGAATCATTCCCCCTTTTAAATCTGTTTATTTAGAAGGCCCAAAACCCAGAATGAGTGAATTAGGATTTGCTTGGGCGGTATTTCTACAATTCATCAAAGCATTTCGTTTTTTACATTTTATTGGCCCAAGTGTAACTGTTTTTGGTAGTGCAAGATTTAAAGAAGATCATCCAGATTATATTGCTGCTAGGGCAGTAGGAAAGGGTATTGCCGATTTGGGTTTTACAACGATTACAGGTGGTGGGCCGGGTATTATGGAAGCAGCCAATAGAGGTGCGTTTGAAAATGGCGGACAGTCAGTTGGTGTAAATATTAAATTACCATTTGAGCAACATGTAAATCCTTATGTACATAAATCTGTTACGCTGAATTATTTTTTTATTAGAAAAGTAATATTGGTAAAATATTCTTACGCGTTTATTATCATGCCAGGCGGATTTGGAACGATGGATGAATTCTTTGAAACACTTACTTTGGTGCAAACAAAAACCATTAATAATTTTCCAATTGTATTATTCGGAAAAGAATATTTTCAGCCATTATTAGATTATTGCGAGCTAATGGCCGAGCAGGGAACCATTTCTAAAGAAGATATGAATTTAGTATTGTTAACGGATAGTATAGATGAAGCAATGAGTCATATTGGCATTTATGTTACCGGAAATTACAAAATAAAAGTACGTAAAAAATTGTGGTGGTTTTTTGAGAAGAGGTAGAGTTGGTTTTAATAATTGCAAAATATAATTTTTTATAATTAAATTCAATAAAATGAAGTACTTATTAGGAGTTATATTTTTATTTTTTTCTTTTTGGAATAGTGCATTTAGCCAACTTAACCTTACTATAAAGCTCAACAAAAATTTAGACTCATCTAAAATTAAATTCTTTTATTTAGATGGTAATGTAAATAAATTTTTAAAACC